>SKFZ01000014.1 GCA_007117695.1 Bacilli bacterium | reverse complement strand
TCAGCAACTTTTAATAAACTTTGTTGTTGAACCATATTCTTTTCCTCCTTTACGGTTACAATTATAAAATAACTGCTTTTTCGATAATTTCAACTAAACGGAAATTTTTCGTTTTAGACAATGGTCTAGTTTCTTCAATACGAACCTTATCTCCAATTTTTGCTTCATTCTTTTCATCATGTGCAGTATATTTAGTAGAACGCTTAAAACGCTTTTTATATAATGGGTCATTTTTGTAAGATTCAACCAAAACCGTAATTGTTTTATCAGTTTTGTCACTAACAACACGACCAACTAGTTCTTGCTTTCTTGTTTTTTCCATACTTACCTCCATTAATCTTTCTTCAATTCACGTTCACGAATGATTGTTTTCATACGTGCAACTTCTTTTCTTAATTCAGGGATTCTTGAAGGTTTTTCAAGACTTCCAGTTGCTTGGCTAAAACGTAAATTAAATAATTCTTCTTTGTTTTCATCGATTTTTTTCATTAACTCTTCAGTAGTTAATTCTCTAATTTCTTTATTAGTCATTAGCCTCACCACTTTCCTTCTTGACAAACTTACACTTGATTGGTAGTTTGTGCATTGCTAAACGTAGCGCTTCTCTTGCTACTTCTTCACTAACACCAGCAACCTCGAACATTATCTTCCCTTCTTTAACGACAGCAACCCATAATTCAGGGCTCCCTTTACCTTTACCCATACGAGTTTCTAAAGGTATTCTAGTTAATGAAAGGTGTGGGAAAATATTGATCCAAATTTTTCCTCCACGCTTCATATAACGATTCATAGCAACACGAGCAGCTTCAATTTGTTGTTGTGAAACCCAAGCTCCTTCTGTAGCCATCAATCCATATTCACCAAAGTGTAATTCAGTATTTCCTCTTGCCTTACCTTCGTAAGATAAGCGGTGCATTCTGCGGTACTTAGTTCTTTTTGGTATTAACGCCATCTCTATTACCTCCCGACTCTTTTTTCTCAGGAAGGATTTCTCCTTTGTAAATCCATACTTTCACTCCGATTTTACCATATGTAGTATCTGCTTCTTTCAATGCATAGTCTACATCAGCTCTCAGAGTATGAAGTGGTACCATGCCTTCAGTATAACCTTCAGTTCTTGCCATGTCGGCTCCTCCTAAACGTCCTGAAACTGCAGTCTTGATACCTTTTGCTCCTGCTTTCATTGTGTTATTTATAGCTCTTTTTTGAGCAATTCTAAATGAAACACGATTTTCAATTTGTTGTGCAATGTTTTCAGCAACTAAAGCTGCATCCATAACCGGGTTTTTAACTTCCATAATAGAAATTTGGATTTCTTCTCCAACGTGTTTACTAAGCTCTTTTCTTAACTTTTCAATTTCTTCTCCACCATGTCCAATAACAACACCAGGTTTTGCAGTATTAATAGTAACTTCTGTTTTCTTATTAGTTCTTTCAATTATCACACTCGAAACTGAAGCTGTTTTTAATTTTTTGTCTAAATACTTTCTAATTTTAACATCGTTTTCTAAATATTTAGCAAATTCTTTTTTATTTGCATACCATTTAGCTTCCCACGATTTATTGATTCCGATTCTAAGTCCTACTGGACTAACTTTTTGTCCCATTAGTTTACCTCCTTTGCTTAAACTTTCTCACTTACCACAACTGTAATGTGACTTGTTCTTTTATTAATACGCTTTGCTTGGCCTCTCGCACCAGCACGTATTCTTTTCATAACCATTCCTTCATCAGCAACTATGTGACTAATGAATAAATTGTCTTTTTTCATATCATAATTATTTTCAGCATTTGCTACTGCTGAAACAAGTACTTTTCTAGTGATTCTTGCTGCTTTATTGTTTAAATTACTTAAAATTTTATCAGCTTCAATTACACTTTTTCCACGTACTAAGTCTAAAACTAAACGAGCTTTGCGAGGTGGTATTCTAACACCTTTTGCAATTGCTTTTGCTTCCATTTTAGTCCTCCTTCCAAACTTTACTTCCTAACTTATTTTTCGTTTCCGTGTCCGCCAAACTTCCTTGTTGGTGAAAATTCACCTAACTTATGACCTACCATATCTTCAGTCACATACACCGGAATAAACTCTTTTCCGTTGTGAACAGCGAATGTAAGCCCTACAAAGTCAGGATAAATTGTTGAACGGCGCGACCAAGTTTTAATAACTTCTTTTTTTCCAGATTTTTTTACTTTTTCAACCTTTGATTTTAAACTCTCATCAATAAAAGGTCCTTTTTTTAAACTTCTAGCCATTTAAATCATCCTTCCTATTTTTTACGACGACGAACAATCATCTTGTTTGAAGCCTTTTTATTTTTTCTAGTCTTATACCCTAGTGTTGGTTTACCCCAAGGAGTAACTGGACTCTTACGACCAATTGGCGCACGTCCTTCACCACCACCGTGTGGGTGATCATTTGGATTCATAACCGAACCACGAACAGTCGGCTTAATACCCATATGTCTCTTTCTTCCTGCTTTACCATAATTTACTAACTCATGGTCTTCGTTTCCAACAACTCCGATAGTTGCTCTACAAACACTAAGTACTTTACGAACTTCACCACTACCTAATTTAAGTAATGTATATTTTCCTTCTCTACCTAATATTTGAACTGCGTTTCCTGCAGATCTAGCAAGTTGCCCACCTTTTCCAGGTCTAAGTTCAACATTGTGAACCATAGTCCCTTCCGGAATGTTTTCCAGTGGTAAGCTATTTCCTGCTTTAATATCGGCTGTTGAACTACTTTCCACTTTATCTCCAACTTTTAAACCTTTAGGAGCTAAAATATATCTTTTTTCTCCATCAGCATAAGTTATTAAAGCTATGTTTGCAGTTCTATTTGGATCATACTCAAGTGCCGATACAGTTCCAATAACACCATCTTTATTTCTTTTAAAATCAATAAGACGGTATTTTCTTTTTGCTCCACCACCACGGTGTCTAACTGTAATACGACCTTGGTTATTACGTCCACCTTGTTTTTTCAATGTAACAACTAATGACTTCTCTGGTCCTTTTTTAGATAACCCACTGTTATCCAATGTAGTCATACCACGACGAGCATTAGTAGTTGGTTTATAACTCTTAATAGCCATATTCAATCCTCCTTCTAGTTAAGTTCGATTGAACTTCCTTCTTTCAACTTAACAATTGCTTTTTTTACACGACTTGTTTTACCTTCGTAACGTCCAACTCTTCTTTTCTTAGGTTTAACGTTAATTGTATTTACTTTTTCAACTTCAACATCAAATAAAGATTCTACAGCTTGCTTTATTTGTGTTTTGTTTGCTTTAACATCAACACTAAATGTAATAGTGTTTTCGTTTTGTGCTAAATCAGCACTTTTTTCCGTAATTATTGGTGCCTTAATAATATCTCTGTAATTACTTTTCATAACCTAGCACCTCCTCAATTGATTTTAATGCATTCTCTGTAATTATCATATTATCTGAGTTAACTACATCAAATGTATTGATTTCATCCGCTTGAAGAACTAAAACTCTTTCTAAATTTCTAGCAGCTAAAACTAAATTATCAGTTAATTCCTCAACTACAATCAAAACTTTTTTATCTACTTTTAAATTATTTAAGATGTTAATCATCTCTTTTGTTTTTGGTTCTTTAACCTCTAGATTGTCAACTACAATCAATTCTTTATCCAACGCTTTATAACTAAGTGCTGATAATAACGCTAGACGTCTTTCTTTTTTGTTCATTTTAATGTCATATTTTCTTGGTTTAGGACCAAATGTGATCCCCCCACCTGTCCAAAGTGGCGATCTGATAGTTCCATGACGGGCATTACCTGTCCCTTTTTGTCTCCATGGCTTTCTTCCTCCACCTCTTACTTCTGAACGTGTTTTTGTACTACTTGTACCTTGTCTTTGTGCATTTCTTGTTAACTTAATAGCATCATATAAAACAGAATCGTTTGGTTCAACACCCCAAACATTTTTATTTAATGTTAAATCTTTTATCTTTTCTCCATTAACATTAACCATTTTTACCTTTGACATATTCTACCTCCTACTCTTGACTTTCATCAGTAGTTTTTTCTTCTGCCACTGGTGTTTCTTCTACTATTTTATAAGATACTAACTCAGGTTTTTCATTAACTTTACCCGGAGTTTTTACTGATGACTTAATGAAAACCATTGATTTTTTAGGTCCAGGTACATTCCCTTTAACTAAAATAACATTGTTTTCTTTATCAACAGAAACAACTTCTAAATTTTGCACAGTAACAGTAAGCGTTCCCATATGACCTGGAAGCTTCTTACCCTTTAAAACACGTTTTGGCAGCATAGTTCCCATTGAACCCGGACCACGATGATAGTGTGAACCGTGACTCATAGGACCTCTTGATTGATTGTGACGTTTAATAGATCCTTGAAACCCCTTACCTTTAGAAGTTCCAGTCACATCAACAACTTCACCTTCCTCAAAAATATCTATCGATAATTCTTGACCTAAAGTGTAGTTATTAACATCAACACCTGCGATTTCTCTAAAGAAGCGCTTAGGTGCAGTTTTAGCTTTATTGGTATGACCAATCGAAGCTTTAGTCGCTAGTTTTTCTCTTTTGTCTTCGAAACCTAATTGGATAGCATCATATCCATCATTATCAGTAGTTTTAATTTGTGTTACAACATTAGGCTCAACGCTTATTGCAGTAACAGGAATTAAGTTCCCTGATTCAGTGAATACTTGTGTCATTCCAACTTTACGACCTAAGATTCCTTTTTTCATAATATTCCTCCTAATTTTATAAATTAATATTTAATTTGAATGTCAACCCCGCTTGGAATATCTAAATGCGATAACGCATCTATCGTTTCCTTGCTAGGATTTTCGATATCAATTAATCTTTTATGTGTTCTTCTTTCAAATTGCTCACGAGAATCTTTGTATTTGTGAACTGCTCTTAAAATAGTAATTTTTTCTATTTCTGTTGGTAATGGCACAGGTCCACTAACTTTACCACCAGTTCTTTTAACAGTTTCTACAATTTTCGCACAAGCCTTATCTAAACTTTTGTGTTCAAAAGCTTTTAATCTAACACGTACTTTTTGTTTTGACATCTCCATCCTCCTTTCGCCTATATCTTTGTATAGACTAGCTCCGCGTAAATACCCCCACACAACAGTTAACAACTTAACCCGGCGTGTCGGCAACCTCACACATCAATGCTTGTCACACATTCAAAATTATACTCGATTACTAAAGAAAAAACAACCTTTTTTTGCAAAAAAAAATAGAAAATTGTTTTTCTATTTTACAAATGGCACTAAAGCCATAAATCTAGCTTTTTTGATTTCATTAGCAATATGTCTTTGGTGCTTTGAACAAGCTCCCGTTGCTTTTCTTGGTAATATTTTACCCTTATCATTGCTAATATACTTTTTTATAATCTCTGTATCTTTATAATCAACAGACTTACCTGCACACATTTGGCAAATTTTTCTGCTTCTTCTAAAATTATCTCTCATAATATCCTCCTAACATTAATCTAAGAAGTTATCATCGATAGAAACACTATCACCGAACTCTGCAAAAGGATCATTTTCCACATTAACATTGTTTTTCGGTTGATTGTTTTGATAATCATATGGTGTAACATTATCATTGCTTCTCTCTCTTGCTTGCTGCTTACTTTCTAAAAATTGAACATTATCAGCAACTACATCCATAGTATATCTTTTATTTCCATCTTTATCTTCATAACTTCCAGTTTGTAATCTTCCATCAATAGAAACTAAACTTCCTTTATCTAAAAAGTTACATACATTTTCTGCTTGTTTTCTCCAAGCCGTTACATTTATAAAATCAGCTTCTCTTTGACCAGCTTGATTAGTATAAGTTCTATTAATTGCAACTGTAAATTTTGTATATGGTAAATTAGAACCAGTATGTCTTAGCTCCGGCTTTGCCGTTAATCTTCCTACTAGTGATACTCTATTCATATTATTCACCCTTCCATTAGTTTTCTAATTTAGTAACTAAATGACGCAAAACATCTTTACTAATCAATGCTAAACGATCAAATTCGTTAATTGCTTTATCATCTTTAGATTCAATCGTAACTAGAAAATAATATCCTGTTTTTTGTTTTTTAACTTCATATGCTAGTTCTTTTTGTCCTAGTTTTTTAGAATCGATGATCTTAGCATCATTTTTAGTCAAAATACCTTCAAAACGCTCTTTAACCGCCTTGATTTCATCCTCACTCAATGTTGCTTTAACAATGTACATAATTTCGTACTTATTCATTTCAACACCTCCTTATGGTCTATTGGCTTTCGACAATTGTCAAAAGCAAGGAGTAAATTAATACTCGAAACCAATTATAGCAAACATCTCATTCATTTACAAGTTTTATTATACATTAAACCTAAAATGACAAATGTCACCGTCTTTCATTATATAGTCTTTTCCTTCTAACCTAACTTTTCCAGCTTCTTTCACCTTTTTTTCGGTTCCATTGTTTATAAGATCATCATAACTCATTATTTCAGCTTTAATAAAACCTTTTTCAAAATCAGTATGTATTATACCTGCACACTGCTTAGCATTCATGCCTTTTTTAAAAGTCCATGCCCTAACTTCTTTGGGACCTGCAGTAAAGTAAGTTGCTAGTCCAAGCAGGCTATATGTCGCCTTTATAAGCTTATCTAATCCACTTTCCAAAATGCCTAGTTCTTCCAAAAAAGTTTTTTTAGACTCCTCGTCTAATTCACTTAGTTCTGATTCTATTTTAGCACTCAAAACTATGACTTCAGCACCTTCTTTTTCTGCATATTTTTCAACTTCTTTAACATACTTATTATTTTCGTAATCTAATATTTCATCTTCGTGTATATTTGCCATATATATTATAGGTTTAGAAGTTAATAAGTTAAAATGTTTAATTAGTCTTAACTCCTCATCGTTAAACTCTATAGCTCTAACAGGCTTATCATTTAGTAATGCTTCTTTTATAATATTTAGTAATTCATATTCTTTAACTACATCTTTGTCGGTGTTTTGCTTAACTTTTTTACCTAACTTCGAAATTCTGTTTTCAACAACTTCTAAATCGGATAGGATTAATTCAATATTAATAACTTCTATATCTGATATAGGGTCTATTTTGCCAGATACATGAGTTATGTTTTCATCTTCGAAACATCTAACAACTTCGCAAATAGCATCAACTTCCCTAATATGTGATAAAAATTTATTCCCAAGACCCTCACCTGAAGAAGCTCCTTTAACCAACCCCGCAATGTCCGTAAACTCAAAAGTTGTTGCAATTGTTTTTTCCGGTTTGTAAATTTCGCTCAAAGACGAAAGCCTCTCATCAGGAACATTCACAACACCAACATTTGGTTCAATAGTTGCAAAAGGAAAGTTTGCAGCTAAGATTTTTTTGTTAGTTATTGCATTAAATAAAGTTGATTTACCAACATTTGGCAAACCAACTATTCCAGCTTTTAAACTCATTTTATAACACTCCTTTATATTGTGGGATAAATCCCAGGTCCTATTGGCAACCCAATTAAGAACCACCCAATAACTATCAACAACCACAACCCTAAGAATGCAAAAAGCGTTGGAGACAGTATTTTTATAGTACCGAAAATAGTTGTTTTTTCACTATCAGAACTATATTTTTGAATAAAACCTATTGTAATAATTAAAATTATAAACATCGGCGTAAACCCTCGGCTAACACCTTCAAACGCCCTAAACATAAATTGCGTAAAATCAGGCGTGATATTTGAACGCATGAATAATGGAACTAAAAGCGGGGACATTAATTCCCATTTTAAAACCGGATTTGTAATTAACACGCTTGTTAAAAATGTTATAGCAGCAAACCCTACAATCATTGGCATACCCGATAATTGAAATTCATAAAGTGTTTCAATCAAAATCGTAGCAAATACCAACCCGATATTTGTCCACTCAAATAAATACACCATTTGGATTGCAAAAAATACAACTACAAATAAATACCCTAAATCTTTGAATGAACTCGATAACCCAACATTAAAATCATGATTATCTTTAAACCTTTTGTTTAACATTCCAAAAGTGAATCCCGTTATAATTAAAATTATTGTAAATATATATATATATCCAACCGAGAACATAGAACCTTCTCCAAATAACATTGAAATGTATCTATTTTGACTATCGTCTAATAAAGCACCAGAAAAAGGTAAATTCGGTATTAAAGAATACAAAAAGCCTGCAATTAAAATAAATAAAACCATATGCGTAATAACAATATTCTTTTTACTTATATCCACATCAGGATCTTCAATTTCACATTCTTCTTTACACTCTATTTTTTTGATTTTTGGGACTAAAGTTTTATTAACAATAATGGTACCTAAAGAACTTAAAATAACTATAGATCCTATAGAAATAAAAGCAGTATTCATATTGTTAAAGGCGTAATTAGTCATTATTTCCAAATTAGCCGATATTTCTGTGTATTCACCTAAAGACAAATTCTCATAATCCACTAAAAATCCTGTTCCATAACCAACTAATCCGCCTAAAAAAGCTACAAATATTCCCAAAACCGGACTTTTATTTGCATGCTTAAACAAAAGTGCAAAAAGCGGAATTGTGATTAAAAATATATACTGGCCAAATGAGGTTAAAATAATAGTAATGAGTAATGTTAAAAAAATCAAAATTGGTTGCTTTAATTTTTTTAATTTTTTGAACCAAAATCCAAATAAGCCACTGCTTTCTCCAACTCCAACTCCGATTAAAGCAATTATTAATAAAATCATTGGACTAAAAACACTTAAATTGGATGTTGCATTTTCAATCATAAAATACAACCCATCCATACTCAAGGCATTTCTAACGGTTACCAAACTCATTTCAAGTCCATAATTCAAATCACCTTGTCTTATACTTATTATATTCGCTCTTTGACCCTCTAAGCCCAAAAGCGAAAATATATAACTCAAAAATATTATAGCCACTGTTAAGAGAAAAATTGCATAAATTGGACTAATAACCTTTTTTGTTTTTTTCGACATCTTCATCTTACTCCTTTAATACTTTTTTTAATTTCTTATTAAACTCGATCCTCGGCATCATAATACTTCGGCCACAATTACAACATTTGATTTTTATGTCTGCTCCTAGCCTAGTAATTTGCCATTCGTTAAAACCACACGGGTGTGGTTTTTTCATTTCCACAATGCTATTTAAAACATAGTTTTCTTTCATAAATAACACCTACTCTTTAACATCGATAATTTCTAATATTCTATTTAAATCCGCATCATTTGTGAATTCAATTTCTATTTTTCTATCTTTTACTTTTACTTTTGAGTCAAGCTTTTCTCTAAGTAATTCTTCGACATATTTATACTCTGTATTTTGTGGTTTTCTAGTAATTTTATTTTTCTTTTTATATTTTTCTTCGCTAGTAAGGCTCTCAACCTCGTGCACCGGAAGCTTATTTATATCTATTTTGTTCGCAATTTCTATAATTTGATGTTCGTCTTCTAACTTACTTAAAATTTTTGCGTGACTCATAGAAATCTTTTCATCTGTAACCATTTTTTGAACTTCAATAGGAAGCCTAAGCAATCCAAGCATATTTGTTATATAAACTCGGCTTTTCCCCAACCTTTTTGAAAGTTGGTCTTGAGTTAAACTTAACCTTTCAATCATTTGTTTATATGCTTTTGCTTCTTCCATAGGGTTTAAGTTTTCTCTTTGCAAATTTTCTAATATAGCAATTTCCATCATTTGTTCATCATTGAATGGCCTAACAATTGCCGGTATAGTTTCCAACCCTGCATCCTTGCTTGCTCTTAATCTTCTTTCACCGGCAATTACTTCGTAACCTTTTATGCTTTTTTTAACAATTATAGGTTGAAAAACACCGTGAGTTTTAATAGATTCTGAAAGTTCTTTCAACGCTTCATCATCAAACTCTTTACGAGGTTGATATGGGTTTGGCCTAAGTTCTTCAAGCGGAATATCAATTATTTCTTCATTTGTTGAACTTTCATAAATTTTATCTTCAATTTCTTCAACATTTATGTTATCAGTATCAAATAGCTGCTCTAAACCTTTTCCTAAAGCTCTCTTTTTATTTTCCATTTCTTTCAATCACTTCCTTAGCCAAATTTAAATATGCCATTGTCCCTCTACTTGTAGGGTCATATGCAATTATAGGCTTACCATGACTTGGCGCCTCTGAAAGTCTTACAAGCCTTGGTATAATTGTGTCATAAACTCTTTCTTTAAAATATTTTTTGACATCCTCAACTACTTCTAAGCCTAAGTTAGTCCTAGAATCCAACATTGTTAGCAAAACCCCTTCGATATCCAAGCTTGGGTTTAATTTCTTTTGAGCTAACATAATACTATTCAAAAGTTGCATAATTCCTTCAAGCGCAAAAAATTCACATTGAACAGGTATTATAACAGAATCAGATGCAGTTAAAGCATTTGTAGTCAAAAGCCCTAACGAAGGAGGGCAGTCAATTATTACATAATCGAACTTATCCTTAGCTGTATCCAAGTGTTTCTTTAGCTGACCAGCTTTCATAAAACCATCTTCACTTTTACTTTTTTCCATCAACTCAATGTCTGCACCTGCCAAATTAATTGTTGCAGGTATAACATATAAATTTTTAAACTTAGTTTTAACAACCACATCTGTCATCGTTGCCTCATCTAAAAGCAAATCATAAATACTCTTTTTTATTTCTGCCTTATTTATTCCAATACCTGTTGTAGTATTTCCTTGCGGATCTAAATCTATCAATAATACTCTTTTTTTAAGTTCCCCAAGAGATGCCGCTAAATTAATACTAGATGTCGTTTTACCAACGCCACCTTTTTGATTAACTAGAGATATTATCTTTCCCATAATTTCACCATTTTCTAATTATTTTCTATATATCATTTTATCATAATTATACGCATAAATCTATCACTAAAAGAGAAAAAAGAATTAGACAGATTTCTCTAATTCTTTTGCCAATTCTTCTTTATTCATTTTAGAATAGCCTTTTATCTTTTTTTCTTTGGCAAGATCTTTTAATTCGTTTAGCGTCATATCCATATAACTAAAATCTTTTGTTTCTTCAGGCATTTTTTTATGTTGTGCCAAATATTCAATTTGTTCTTTTGTTAATGTTTCATACTCAACTAAAGCTTTAGCAACTAAATCTAATAGATCTTTATTTTCTGTTAAAATTGATTTCGCCACATCATATTGCTTATTAATAATTTTCCCAACTTCAATGTCAATTTTATTAGCGACTTCTGTAGAAAAATTCTTTCTTTTATTATAATCTCTACCTAAGAAAACTCTAGCTTCTGGTTCTTCATATTGAATTGGTCCAAGACTGCTCATACCATACTCAGTAACCATAGCTCTCGCTATTTTTGTTGCTTGACCAAAATCATTATGAGCCCCAGTACTTATTTCACCAAAAACAAGTTCTTCTGAAACTCGTCCTCCTAACAATCCAGAAATTCTTTCCAAAAGTTCAGTTTTTGTTGATGTATACTTTTCTTCTCTAGGAAGCATCATCGCATAACCACCTGCATGTCCTCTAGGTATTATAGTTACTTTTTGGACATCATTTGCATCATTTAACTTCAAGCCCAAAACAACGTGCCCTGCTTCATGGTAAGCAACTAATTCTTTTTCTTTTTCAGTATATTTTTTCGTTCTCTTAGCTGGACCCATCAACACTCTGTCATGTGCTTCATCTATTTCTGACATACTTATTGTATCTTTATTCCTTCTAACTGCTAGCAAGGCTGATTCATTCAGTAAATTCTCTAAATCCGCTCCACTAAACCCTACTGTTCTTTTCGCAACATTTTCAAGCGTTACATTTGGACTAAATTTTTTGCCATTTGAATGAACTTTTAAAATTTCTTCTCTACCATGTAAATCAGGTAAATTAACAGTAACTTGTCTATCAAAACGTCCAGGTCTAAGCAATGCTGGATCTAATACATCTGCTCTATTAGTAGCAGCTATAATGATTATTCCTTCATTAACGCCAAATCCATCCATTTCAGTCAATAATTGATTAAGTGTTTGTTCTCTTTCATCATGACCTCCGCCAAGTCCGGCCCCTCTTTGTCTACCTACTGCATCTATTTCATCTATAAATATAAGACACGGTGCATTTTGTTTTGCTTGTTTAAACATATCTCTAACACGGCTTGCTCCAACACCTACAAATAGTTCAACAAAGTCTGAACCACTTATAAAGTAAAAAGGAACTTCAGCTTCGCCAGCTACTGCTCTTGCAAGTAACGTTTTACCCGTCCCTGGTGGACCAAATAGCAAAACACCTTTAGGTATTCTAGCACCTAAACTTTGAAACCTCTTCGGATCTTTCAAGAAATCTATAAGTTCAGAAACTTCTTCTTTTTCCTCTGTAAGCCCCGCTACATTTTTGAAAGTTATTTTGTTATCTTTTTCATTCATTTTTGCTCTACTTTTACCAAAATCCATAGATTTGTTTGCTGCTCCCATTTGCCTAGAAACAAACATAAAAGCAATACCAATTATTAAAATAAGTGGTAACACATTTACTAAAAATATCAAGAAAGCAGATGAATCAGGGTCAGCAGATGTTGTCATTTTAAAGCCTTGCTCCTCTTGGAATAATACCAATCTATTCATAAATTCCTCTGACATAGGAATTCTAACTATAAATGTTTCATTATCGGCATAATCTTCTAACTTTCCTGTCAACTCAAATAAATTTGCTCTGCTTCTAGGCGTTATTTCAACCTCGGTTACAGTCTCATTTTTTATTTCATTTAAAAACTCATCATAACTCAAAACATTAGTTGTTTGGTTAAGAGCGTTCATAACAAACAATATCCCTAACATAACAATAAAAATTGCAATGTATGAATAATTGTTTTTTTTCTTCATTTTCATATTAATTTTATTTTTCATTATATTCCTCCTAATCTTTTTTGGCGTACTTAAGTATTATATCATATTTTTCACTAATTTTTTTATCATATTTGCTTTTATACAATCCTGGTATCCATAGTATGTCTCCTTTTGAATCAACTATTACAATCACATTTTTCCTGATGATTAAAGGTACCTTCTTATCTATCAAAATATCCTTAACTTTTTTGGTGCCCCCACCTTTTAATTTGATTTTATCACCGTTTTCCCTGTTTCGAATATGAAGCGGTAATTTTACTTCTCTTGAATCTAATTTCATAAAATCGTTGTTTTGTTCAGCGCTTCCTTGATAGTTATAAAAAATTTTAAATTTTTCACTATTATAATCGCTATCTAAAATGTCATTAACTACAATTTTTTTTACCTCTTCTTCAAAAAATAGTTTGTCATATGATCTAACTATTTTTTTATTATATGGTAAATTCAATTCCAAATTAGGTTTAGAGCTGTTTATTATTGCAATAATCCCTCGAATATTGCAATCACCCAATTTATTAATATTATCACCATAGTTATTTAAAAGATATATTCTTAAAACTTGCTTTTTAATTACACTGTGTAACTCATTAAATTTTTTTATTTTTAAAATGTTGTTTTCAACAACATTCTCATATTCTTTTTTGGCAATGCCTTCTATAAAATCATTAGCATCGTTAACTTCATCAGAAAACTTTAATGTGTTCATAACTATCTTAGGGTTCTCTGACTTCAAGATCGGAATAATTCTTTTTCTAATGCGGTTTCTAAAGTAATCATCCTTTTCATTTGAAGAATCATTAAAAAAGAGAATTTCATGTTTTTCACAATAATTTAAAATGTCTTGCTTTTCTAATTTGATTAATGGTCTAATTATAGCAATATTGTTACTTTTACTTTTAGTTTTAAACCCTGCATACCCTTTCAAAGTTGAGCCTCTAACAATTCTCATTAAAATTGTTTCAAGTAAGTCATCACCGTGGTGCGCGGTTAATAAGAAATTAGAATTATATTTGTTTAAAACGTCATTGAAAAAGTCATATCTAATTTTCCTCGCCTCATTATGAAAGTTATCATTTATTTCAATATCAATTTGGGTACTTTCAAAAATAACATTTTTGTTTTGAAAAAACTCCCTTAGTTTTTTTTCTTCTTCATCACTTTCAGATCTTACTTTATGATTTACATGCGCACAAACTAATCTGAATTTTTTTGTTTCACTAATTTCCATCAGCAAATTGAACAAAGCCATTGAATCAGGGCCACCAGAAATTGCCAAAACAATAGTTTGGTCATTAGGAATCTCTGAATTTATAATATCGAATACACTTTTCATATTACCACCTGATTTCTAAATCATGCTCTTTCTTTAAAATTTTATTTATTTTTGAAAAAGGCTTACTCCCAAAAAAACCTCTCCTAGCAGAAAATGGGGAAGGATGTGAAGCCTCGACAATATAATTTACTTCCTTATTTATTAATGGTTTTTTAGATTTTGCGTAATTTCCCCACAAAACAAAAATAATTGGATAGTTATCTTCTTGAAGTTTCATTATAACATCATCTGTGAACATTTCCCAGCCTAGTTTCTTATGAGAAAGAGGTTTACCCTTTTCAACAGATAATATACTATTTAAAAGCAAAACGCCTTGGCTAGATATATCAGATAAATCTACTTTTTCTCTCTTTATGTCTAAATCTCTTTCTAACTCAAGAAATATGTTTCTTAATGAAGGCGTAACCTTAGTTCCTTCGTTTAAAGAAAATGCCAATCCATTTGCTTGACCTACGTTATGGTATGGGTCCTGACCTATGATTACTACTTTAACATCATTTGGTTTTACTAATTCAAACGCTTTAAATAAATTCTGTTTCTCCGGAAAAACTTCACTATCATTATATATACAATCCAATTGTTTTAAAATCCTTTTTAGCATTTTTTTGTCAATAATCTCATCCCACTCTTTATTAATCAGATAATTCATTTGACAACTCCACATAAAAATCCAAAGGCAGGGCCTCTGCTCTTGTATTTAAACTTTCGCCCCTTTTTTCTAAAACTTTTTCAACAATTTCTAAATCATACTCTCTTAAATTGTTTTTCAAGGTTTTTCTTTTTTGCCTAAAGCTTTTCCTAACTAATTCAAAGAAGTGATCTTCATTTCGTGCCTTAATCAAATTACTTTTGGGTTCGAATAACACTACAACACTATCTACATTAGGAACTGGGATGAAAACATGTCTACTTACATTTGCTATTTTGCTTATATTGAAATAATAGTTTAAAAAAACCGTTAATGACCCATAATTTTTACTCCCAATTGAAGCCGAAAATCTTTCTCCCACCTCTTTTTGCACCATAACTATAATTTTATCTATACAAACTTTGCTTTCAATTAATTTAATAATTATCGGGGTGGTAATATAGTAAGGTAAATTGGCAATGACATACAATTTTTCATAAGAATATTTTTCTATATCTTTTGCTAAGTTTGCTTTTAAAAAATCTTGATATATTACATCAACGTTAGTTTTATTTTTAAACTGTTCCTCTAAAATGGGTTTTAATTGCTCATCTATTTCATAACATAACACATTTTTGGCCGTCAATGAAAGCTTATTCGTTAATGATCCGCCTCCCGGACCTATTTCCACAACTAAAGACTTGGAATCTATGTTAGATTTATCTACTATTTTATTTATAATGTTTTCGTCTATTATAAAGTTTTGACCAAATTTTTTTTTGAAATTAAAATTAAACTTTTCATTAATATCTTTAACTTCTTTTGGCGAATATTTCATAAAACCACCTCGTTTAGTAATTATACTAAATAAAATAATATCAGACAAGAAAAAAAGGATGGTTTACCATCCCCATCTTTGTACATTATACTTAGTATTATAACTAGTTGCATTTCCATTACGCGCTTCTTCTTGTGTATTGAATGCTAAATCCATCCAAACCCTTCTATCTTCATTCCATGATTTTCTCATCGTATATCCAGTATCTAAAACAATTGCATAAAATGGCTTTAATGAACCATTATCAACTTTAACGACAGTTCCACAAGGGAATCCGTTTAAACTTGCTGCTACAATCCTTAATTTACCGGCCTCAGCATCATCATAATACAAACCATCATTAATTAAACTATGCGCAGTTCCTTCTCTTGTTCGGCACGCTACATTCCCTACTGGACTACAACCAGGACAATCTGGACCATAACCAGTTAATACACCTGTGAAATTTCCGTTTCTGCCCGTTCCAACCAATACTTCTTTTGGTACCATGTCTCTAATGGTTAGTTTTTCACCAGTAATTCGATCAATATAAATAATACCATGCTGTCCGGAATCCAAGACTTTAGTTTTATTACTTGGAATTTTTGATGAAAATCTTTGATTAACTTCTTTTTCTATTACTTTTGTTTCAACTGATAAAACCATATCATTATTACTTTCAACTTCATATGTTGTTTCAGAAATACTAATAGGCATGATTGCAAGTATAGAGATTACCAATATACCTACCCATTTTGATAGTAAATCTAATAAAAAAATACTCATTTTTCACCTCTAAATCATAATATAATATGATAATTAAATGTTAGCATATGACCTATTTTAAGTCAAATTGACGTTTAAAATTCTTATATATAGCTTCTTTAACTTCAATATCGTTAAGGCCTTTTAAGTCAGCAATTTTTCTGACAATATACTTGATATTTGAAGGTTCATTTCTTTTACCTCTATTAGGTTCTGGAGAAAGGAAAGGGCTATCAGTTTCAGTTATAATATTCTCAATATCAATACTTTTAACAATTTTTTGTAGTTCTTTAGCATTTTTAAAAGTTACCACTCCTCCAATGCCAATTAAAGCTCCAAGTCCGATAAACTTTTCCGCTGTTTCTAAATCCCCACCAAAACAATGTAGGATGCTTTTAACATCTTTGTAATCTTTTAATATCTCATAAACTTCTTCTTCAGCACCTCTGCTATGAATTATTACAGGTTTCTTTCTTTTCCTCGCCTCATCTAGGTGTAGCTTGAAAAATTTTTTTTGCTTTTCAAGATTATTTTTATCCCAATACAAGTCCAACCCAGTCTCCCCAATTGCTATAACTTTTTTATTTTTTGTTTTTTTAAATACTTCTTTTAATTCCTCAAAAGAATGGTTATCAACGTCTGTTGGATGAATTCCCAATGCCCCATATAAGTTAGGTTTTTTATCAATTATATTTAAAATTTCTGCATTCGACTCATAATCAATTCCATTAATAATCACAATAGTGTCATCAATGTTATTAATTAAATCCTCTAAGTCATTATAATATTTGTTTATTAAATGCGCATGGGAATCAACATATTTACTCATTTGAACACCTCCCGTAGTTTACTCAAAAAATTAATCTAACTGATCTATCCCTTTTTCTATAGACTCTAATTTTTCTTCTTTGTTATATCTTTCAAAAAGAGGTTTTGGTTCCTTTAACTTAGTGCCCAAATCTAATCCTTCAAAAGTTTTCAAAGAATCGAAGTTATCATTTTGTGTGTTCAATTGTAATAAGATTTTTTCTGAAGTCTCTGGCAAAAAAGGTTTTAGTAAAATTGCTCCATGCCTAATTGATTCAAGTAAATTGTATATTACTACTGAGAGCCTATCTTTATCTTCTTCATTTTTTGCTAACAACCATGGCGTTGTCTCGTCAATGTATTTATTAGCTCTATTAAATATTTTGAAAACTTCCTTTGTTGCATTAGAAACTTTTAATGCATCAACTTCTTTTGAGACTTTATCCTTAGCAGATAAAACAACATCTTTTAATTCTTCATCCACATCATGAGTAGTCGTTCCATTAGTAACAATTCCGTCAAAATATTTGTAACTCATAGAAATAGTTCTATTAACTAAATTCCCTAATACATTCGCCAAATCAGAATTATTTCTTTCTATTATCAATTCATAAGAAAGATTCCCATCAGATGAATATGGTATTTCATTTAACAAATAATATCTAACAACATCAACAGAAAAGTGCTTTACTAAATCATCTGCATAAATATCATTCCCAGTCGATTTACTTATTTTTTCACTATTAACTGTGATGAACTGATGTCCAAAAACTTGTTTTGGTAATTCTAACCCTAAAGACATTAAAAATGCCGGCCAATATATCGCATGAAATCTAGTAATATCCTTCCCAATAAGGTGGACATCCGCTGGCCAATATTTTTTGAATTCCTCTGATTGTTCTTTGTATGGGTCATAACCTAAAAATGTTATATAGTTGCTTAAAGCATCAATCCATACATAAGCTACATGCCCTTCATCAAACTCTATTGGAACTCCCCATTTAAATGATGTCCTAGATACACAAAGGTCTTCAAGGCCTTGATTGATAAATGATACAATTTCATTTCTTCGGGAATCAGGTTTTATAAACTCTGGGTTCTCGTTTATATAATCAAGCAGTCTGTCTTGATATTTCGATAATTTAAAGAAGTATGCTTCTTCACTTACTTTTGTTAGTTCCCTATGACAATCAGGACACTTTTCCTCTTCGAGTTGGCTCTTAGTATAAAAAGATTCGCAAGGCTTACAATATAAACCTTCATATTCTCCTTTATATATATCTCCATTTTCATAAATTTTTTTATAAATGTTTGAAACTACTTTTTTATGATTAAGGTTAGTAGTCCTAACAAACTTGTCGTAACTAGTATTAATGACATCCCAAATTCTTCTGATTTCCAAACTAACATTATCAACATATTTTTGTGGCGGCAAACCTTCTATAGCCGCTTTTTCTTCAACTTTTTGCCCATGTTCATCAGAGCCAGTTTGAAAATAAACATCATATCCTTCTTCTCTTTTAAACCTAGCAATTGCATCTGCTAATACTATTTCATATGTATTTCCGATATGTGGCTTAGCTGTAGCATACGCAATTGCTGTTGAAATATAATACGGCTTTTTTTCTTCTTCATCCGTACTTCCGATTCCACCAAATCTTTCATTCATAACTTCCACCTCATTACTTGCTTTTAAAAATTTCATAAACACACCTTGAGCAAATGCAGAACCCTTTTTTAAATGGAATTCTTCATCTCCTTCATTTTTAAGTGCTATAAAAATATGCCCTTCATTATTATCATTATTATAATAATCTCCATCTATAACTCCAACTTGGTTAGCTAAAACAACTGATTTCTTAATCCCTAAGCTACTTCTAACATATAAATGAAGAACTTCATCATCCAACATAGATGCTTTTATGCCTGTCGGAATTAGGGCTACTTTCCCTTTCTCAATTTTAATGTCTATAGGGCTAAAAAAATCATATCCTGCACTATTTTTCGTACTTCTTTTTGGTAATTCTATGTTCGCATACAAAATCGGATCATTAATAAGGTCTTTTTCAAATTGCTCAAAACTTATTTTTTCAAAAAATCTTTCCATGTTTTTACCTCCTTGCTTAAATAAAAAAATCACATCCTAATTATAAGGACGTGATTACGTGGTACCACCTTAATTTACAGTATAACTGCCTCAAATGCTTAACGCGCACAACGTCTTGACCTAAATATCGGTCAAGCAGTTCCAGAACCATTTCAACTGTTTCATTTACTTGTTTGCACCTGACACAAGCTCTCTTAAAAAAATCCACAATTTTCTTTCTTTCACAACTTTTTTAATTGATGAGTATATATTAACATATTACTTTTAATAATTCAAGTTTAGTTAGGGAGTCCAACATTGTTCAATCATTTCTAAAATATTTATTACAACATAAACATAGTGTTTATTGAGTTTATTTTTATCGAATGTTATTAAAACTTGATTACCCCTATTAATTAATTCAATTGATTTTTCAA
This sequence comes from Bacilli bacterium, assembly GCA_007117695.1. GTDB lineage: Bacteria > Bacillota_I > Bacilli_A > RF39 > UBA660 > CSBR16-113R1. The sequence continues at coordinate 43,179 of SKFZ01000014.1, read as the reverse complement.
CATTGTATAACAAATGAAATAATTCATCTATTTTAAGTTTTTGATGCAAATCTTTTTCTAAAACTATTTCTATATAGTTTCTTTTTCTATTAATTGTGCTAATTCCAAGTTTCATTGCTCTTTTCTCTAAAAGCTCTTCGTGCATATAAATTAAGAGGTTTTCACTAACATCACCAAATCGATCTTTAAATTCGCTTTTCAAGTCTATAATATCTTCTTTAGTATTTATATCGTTTATTCTTTGGTGCATTTCAATTTTTGTTTGTTCATCAAATTCGCCATCGATGTGCGTATAAACATCTAATATTGGCTTTTGCTCTTTTTGTTCAATTATAGTCTCACCTTTTAATTTTGCAACTTCTTCTTTAACCATCTTCAAAAATAACTCTACACCAACGCTTGAAATAAAGCCGGATTGCTCGCTTCCAAGTATATCTCCAGCGCCTCTTAGAGATAAATCTCTTATTGCTATAGATAGACCACTGCCTAATGCTGTGAAATCTTTGATTATTTTCAACCTCTTTGTTGCTAATTCTGTTAATATTTTGTTTTTTTTGTACATTAAATAACAATAGGCTACTTTATCACTTCTTCCAACTCTCCCTCTTAGTTGGTATAACTGAGATAGTCCAAAATTATTTGAATCTAATATAATTAATGTATTAACGTTTGGAATATCTATTCCAGTTTCAATGATTGTTGTACATAAAAGAACATTATAATCATTATTTGAAAAATCATTCATGACATTTTCAATTTGATGCTTATTCATTTTTCCATGTGCTATTCCTATTTTAATATCAGGCATTATATCAAGCAATTTGTTTTTCACCAGTTCCATACTTTTAACATCATTGTTTAAGATGAATGCCTGCCCACCTCTAGATATTTCATTATACACTGCACTTTTAATTAATTCATAATCCTCTTGCAAAACATATGTTTGAACAGGATATCTATTTAATGGCGGTGTTTCAATTGTGCTCAAATCTCTCATACCTGACATTGTCATTTGAATAGTTCTAGGTATTGGTGTTGCTGACAAACTAAGAACATCCACACCCTTTTTAAGATCTTTTATTTTTTCTTTATGATTAACACCAAACCTTTGTTCTTCATCTACGATTAACAACCCTAAATCCTTTGCAGTTACATCATCGCTTAAAATTCGGTGCGTTCCTATTAAAACATCTATTTTTCCCTCACTAAATTTCTTGATTATATATTTAGCTTCCTTACTAGTTGTAAACCTATTCAAAATAGCAAAGTTGATAGGGTAAAAACTAAACCTTTCTCTCGCGTTTGCGTAATGCTGTCTTGACAAAATTGTTGTGGGACATAAAATCATAACTTGCTTAGCTGAATTAACTGCTTTAAAAGCTGCTCTAAATGCCACTTCAGTTTTACCAAATCCCACATCACCACAAAGTAATCTATCCATTGGTTTGGGGTTTTCCATATCTGTTTTTATATCTTGCATTGCTTTAACTTGGTCCTCTGTAGGGATAAATCTAAAATCTCTTTCAAACTCTTGCTGGTTGTTATCATCTGGATTGAAAGCAAAACCTATTTCCTTTTCTCTAACTGCATATAGATTTAAAAGGTCATACGCCACCTTCTTAGCCCTATTTTGAGCTTTTATTTTTGCTTTTTCCCAATCAGTAGTACCGATTCTATTTATTTTAACGCCCTTGGTATCTCCATTTGCGTATTTATTTATGTATTCTATTTTTTCAACAGGTATATAAACTTTATCACTATTTTTATATTCTATTTGTAAAAAATCTTTTAAGAGGTCTGCCTTTTTTATAGTTTTTATTCCTTTATATAGCCCAATACCATAAATTTCGTGAACAACATAATCACCAATAGTTAAATCTGTTATTTCTTTAATTTTTGTCCCAACTTTATACTTTGACTTATATACTTTGGTATGTCCTTTAACACCTATTAATTCATTATGATTAATAACGACTAAATCATCAATTGTAAAGCCTTCTGATATTTCTTTAGCTATTATGTTTATCTTATCATTTCTTAAATTGTTTTCATTAGTTAATATAAAGACTTCGCTTTTAAGAGACAAGTAATTATATAATTTTCTAGCCTTATTTTCATTTTCAACACATAATAACACTTTTTTCTTACTAGCTAACAATTTTACCATCTCTTTAATGTTTTTATCTTCACTCTCGCTTAAAAATACATTCTTCTCAGCGCGATGGCTTTCTTTAAACTTAAAGTACGGGTCTTCTATTAAACTAAAGTTTATTTTAAAATCCTGCTTTTTAAATTCTTCTTCTAAGTTTAGGTCATAATATTTAGAATCAAAGTTTACATTTTGTTTGAAGGTGTTTAAAAGATTATTAAAATCATCATATACTAAAATAATATTTTCTAAAATTCCTGCGAGATTAGTTTCGCCATTATTTTCTACATTTAAAAAAACTGATGATTCTGTTACTTTTTTCAAACTCTTTTGACTATCTATATTAAACTCTCTAATCGATACAATGTCATCACCGAAAAATTCAATTCTAATTGGATTATCCTTATTGACAGAAAAAATATCGAGAATATAACCTTTAACAGCATACTCACCTGTTTGATTTACAAAGCTTTGCTTCTCATAACCAAAATCATTTAACTTATTTATGAGTTCCACCATATTATTGCTGCCTGTTTTGATAATTATAGGTTTATGATCAAAAAAATTAGAAATACACTTTAAGTATCCTGACAAGTTAGTAATTAAAATATTGCCATTCGGTTTTGCTTTTAAATTGGAAGTTGTTTCCATTCTGATTGTTTTCAATTCAGGACTAATAGCATCTAATCTCCGTAAATTCATATCTTCGATGGGATACATAAGAGTATTTGGATTATAATTACTTATACTACTATATGCTTTATTAATATCATAAAGCGTATTTTTTACATAAATTATATTTTTGGTTTTATTTTCAAGAAACAAGTTATGTATATATATGCTTTTTAACTCTTCAGTTAGCCCTATTACATTAATGTTATTATCACTAACATTGAAAAACTTATCAAACATGTTAACACCTCCTTTTAAAAAGTGATACTATGTATCACTTTATTTATTAGACTTATTCATCAGCTTTAAGAAATCTGTTTTTATAAAATCATCAATTACTTTTGAAGATTTGTCTATAATTTCAGATATTAAATCTAATTCATCTTTTGAAAATTTTGATAAAACATAATTACTAGTTTCAATATTTTTATCTTTCGATATACCAACCTTAAATCTTTTAAAATTATCTGAGGCTAAATGTAATATTATATTAGAAATACCATTGTGACCAGCGCTTCCACCAGAAGCTTTTAGTTTATAACTTCCTAACTCTAAATCCAAATCATCATGAATAACCAATATATCATCAATGCTAATTTTAAAATATTCGATAAACTCTCTAACTACTTCCCCAGATAAATTTACATATTTTTCAGGTTTTAACAAAATCACCTTTTCGCCATTAATTTGAGTTTGAACATACGTTCCTCCAAACTTACTTTTCGAAAACTCCACTTTTTTCTCTTGTGCATATTTATCCAAAACCATAAACCCAACATTATGCCTAGTTTTTTCATATTTGTTTCCAGGATTACCGATTCCTACTATCATTTTCATTTAATCATCTCCATTTTGGTGGTAAATTTTATATACATAGCTTTTTGATTTTTTTCTTTCCTTTGCAACTTTTTTTATTGCATCCATTAAAACCATTCCTTGGTTTAAGTATAAATTAACGTGTTCTACATAGTTGAGACTTGAAAAATCTATAATCTCTTTATTTCCATCAACGACAACTACATATTCTCCTTTTATGGGATGAATCATTTCATTTATTTGACTTAATTTAGATCTATAAGTTTTTTCATATTTCTTACTTATTTCTTTTGTAATTGAAACTTTTCTATCTCCAAAAACTTTCAGCATATCTTCTAATGACACTTCTAACCTATGTGGAGATTCATAAAAAACCATCGTACTGTCCTCATTTTGAAGTTCTTCAAGTTCTTTTATTCGTTTACTCTTTTTGCTATCAAGAAATCCAATAAATTTAAATGGCTGAGTTTTTAATCCTGATACCACAAGAGCTGGAATAATAGCAGTTGGACCAGGTATGCAAATTAATTCATACCCATATTTTATTGCGACTTCTACAACATAGCTACCCGGATCACTGATTAAAGGAGTTCCTCTATCACTCATTAAACCTATTGTTTTTTCTTCTTTTAACAAATTAGTTATTTTTGATATGTTTTTCGATTCATTAAAATGGTGGTTAGACAAAACTTTTTTTGAAATATTTAAATGATTCAATAATTTTTGCGCATTTCTCGTATCTTCAGCAAGTAAAATGTCTGACTCTTTAATTGTTTTTATCATTCTTTCACTTATATCGTCTAAATTACCGATTGGCGTTGGAATTAAATATAATTTTTTGATAATATCACCATCCAAAATATTTTTTTACTTGCTCACTATATGAACCATCATCTTCATGAACATATAATGGATCGTTAATGGTTAACCCTGGTCCCCCATTTTTAGATCCTTCAACTAAAACAATATTACTATTCTTTCCATGCTTAGGATAAACTAACATAATTTTTTTCGGTTCAATATTATGTTTTCTCATTTTAAATATGATATCTACTAATCTATCACTTCTATGTACTATAGCTATCTTGCCTTTGTTTTTTAAAATTTTCTTAGCTACCATAAAAATAATTTCCAAATTTAACTGTGTTTCATGCCTAGCAATTTTTTTAGCAGAACTTTTATTAAAGTTACCCTCTTGATTTGTATTAAAAAACGGTGGATTACACGTTATAACATCATATGTGTCTGATTCACACTTTAGTGCAAAATCTCTTATATCACAATTAAAAACGCTTATTCTATCGGAAAAGTTGTTCATATCAATACTTTTTAATGCTAATTCGTAAACCTCTTTCTGAATTTCTACAGCATCTATTTTTGCTGTAGTCTTGCGATATAAAATAAGAGGTATTGGAGCATTTCCAGTACCAATATCTAATATTTTGCTTACACTTTTATTCAAATTAACAAAATTTGGCAATAAAATCGAATCAAGGGAAAAATTAAACATTTCCTTGCTTTGGACTATTTTAATATTTTCGTAGTTTAATAAGTCATTTACAACAAGTTCCACTTTTTTCCTCCACATTTCCATGGCCTGGAACATTTACTAATAATGTGCCGTTCAAAACATCAACAGAAATAATTTTACCAACGCCCTCTTTGGTTTCATAACTGCTCCCTACCTTTGGCATTCCTTTTTTGCACTCTTTATAACATTCATCTTCGTATTTTAAACAACATAACAGTCTTCCACATTGACCATTAATTTTATTAGGGTTTAAAGCGATATTTTGGTTCTTAGCCATATTAATCGATATGTTGTCGAACTTTTCCATATATCTATGACAACATAGTACTTGACCACAGGAGCCAACGCCACCAACTTCTTTTGCTTTATCTCTAACGCCGATTTGAAGTAATTCTATTCTAGTATGAAAAATAGAAGCTAATTCTTTTACTAATTCCCTAAAATCTACTCTACTATCAGATAAAAAGCTAAAAATTAATTTTTCTTTATCGAAAGTATATTCAGCTTTTGTTACTAACATTTTCATCTTTCTTCTATCGACAATTTGCTTGCAAGTCTTCAAGGCATCTTTTGCTTCTATTTTGTTATCCTCATGCTTTTTTAAATCAGCAGTTGTTGCTTTTCTAATTATAGGTTTAAATGCATTAATTTCTTCTTCTTTTTTTATTTTTAAAAAATCAGTTTTGACAATTCCGATTTGCCTACCTTTTGAAGTTTCTACTAACACATAATCGCCAATATTTAAACCTTCTTCATTAGTAACAAAGTTATAAGCTTTAGCTTTTTTTTCGAAAGTTATACCAACAATGTTATTCATAATCATTCTCCAATCTTAAAAACAAGTCCATAATTAACAAATTTGTATTTGGGTTATATTTTATGTTTTCCATTTTTTCTTTTAATAAATTAATTTTTTTCACCAATTTCATTTTGCTATTGTTGCTAATTATCAAATCTACAATCAAAGATATTTCCTTATCTTCAATTTTCTCAGCATTAATAACTTTATTTAGCGCCTCTTTATATAAATAAATCCCTGATTCAAAAAAGTGTAATATTTCATCTTTATTCGAAAAATATTCTTTATAGCTGTTTTCAAAATAAATAAACTCTTTTCCAATTTCCTCGTATTTAAAAAATATATTAGCATGATCAATAAAGTTATCATGCTTATACTTTTCATTTGGAATAAACCTGATCACTTGGCATCTACTTTTAATAGTGTTAATTACATTATATATATTGTTTGTTAGTAAAACAGCAATTATATTTTCATCTGGCTCTTCTAAAAATTTTAAAATTGTGTTTGCCGAGGATTGATTAAATTTTTCAGCACCATATATCAAATAAACTTTTCTCTTAGAAAAAACAGGTTTTTTTGAAAATTCATCTTGTAACTCAATTACTTGTTCCTTTTTTAAAAATTGCCCTGCTGGTTTTATATATTTTATTTCTGGATGTTGCTTTCGAATAATCTTTTCACAATTTTCGCATTTACAACCAATATCACAATCATTAAGTAAGTATTTTAAAAACCCATTTATTATATCCTCATTTTCGCTAAAATCATTTACTTCAAGTAAATAGGCATGAGAATGACTTTTATTATTACAAATATTGTTAATTATTTTGGTTGCAATTGGTTGAAGAATTTCTTTACCATCCATAAAATCATCTCTTTCTAATTAGAAATCTTTTTTCTATCGTCCAAAGCCATTTCTAAGGTCATACTATCTATGTAATCCATATCGGCACCCAATGGTATACCATGCGCTATTTTTGATACTGTGACGTTTAATTTTTCTAATTTTTTTAAAATATAAAGTGAAGTAGTCTCACCTTCTATACTTGGCCTAACAGCTATTATAACTTCTTCAATTTCTTCATTTTTAATTCTTTTCACAAGTGAGTCTATATTAATATCTTCTGGATTTATCCCATCCAATGGAGATATCAGGCCATCCAAAACATGGTAAACACCTTGATAGGAACCTACTTTTTCAAATGCAAATACGTTTTTAGGCTCCTCCACCACACATAAGACTTTGCTTGCTCTATCTTTGTTTGTGCATATTTCACACAAACTGTTTTCTGATAAGTTGTTACAACGCTCACACCTTCTTATTTTACTTTTACTTTCAAGTATCGAATTAGAAAACATATCTAAAAGATCTTGCTCCATTTCCAATGTAGATAAGGCCATTCTTTCTGCAGTTTTTTCACCAACACCCGGAAGTTTTTTATAACATTCTATTAAATTAATTATTGGTTTAGGATAATTCATTATAATAATCCCTGCATTCCTTGCCCAAATTGGCCAAGTTTACTTTCTTTATCATTTTTTATTTTTTCAAGACATTGGTTCAATGAAATATTTATCATATCCTCTAACATTTCTTTATCAACATCTGTTAAATCTTCTTCATGAATATTTACTTTGTTTACATTTAAATTACCATAAATTTCTATTTCAACTATTCCAGATTTACCATTATACAAAGTTTCATCTAATTCTTTTTTTACTTTCCCCATATCTGATTGTAATTTTTGTGCTTGTTTCATCATTGCTTGTATATTCATACTATTCCTCCTTAATTAATTTCCACTAAATCTCCAAAAGTATCTGCTATTTCAGAATTTTCAATAATTGTTTTCTGAGCAAATTTTTGAATGTCTATTTTCTCCTCTATAAATTTGTATTCTTTTTTCTTTTTATTAAAGTTATCTTTTATTTCTTCCCATTCATTTTTATTTACACAAACAAACTTTGTATTAATATTAAACAAAGTGCTAAATAGTTCATCTAAAAGAACAAAATTTGAATTTAATTCATCAACAGTGGTTGAATCTTTAAATACCATAATAACAATATTATTTCCAAAAGCTTTTATTTCCCCGTCAATTAGCATTGATATTAAATAATTAAACTTAGAATCAAAAGTTTTTGTTCTTATTGATGGGAAGGCCTTTATATAATGAATCATTTGGCTTTTATTCAGTCCAGCTAAAGCATTATTTATTCTGATGCTTTTCAATTCGTTTATATCATGATCATTATCATTTGAACTTTGTTTTACTTCTTTTTCTTCTTGGTTCGCTTCTTTTTTTTCTTGTTTTGTTACTGTCTGCGATTCATTTTTAGAAATTTTTGGCATGTTGATTTTTAATTTTTTTTCTTTGTTTACCGAATCATAAACTTGTAATAACATTAATTCAAAAACTAATATTTGATCATTTGTTTTCTTTAACTCAGATAATTTCATAATCAAAACATCCATTATTTCATTTGTGTTTTTTATGTTATATTTTTTTTCTATTTTTTCAAAAATATCATAATTGTTGTTTGCCTCTTTAAAATAGTTTGGAGCTTTAAAGTAAAAACTAATGTCTCTTAAGAAAAAAATTAATTCTTCTGTAATTTTTACTAAGTTTTTTCCACTGTTTACAAATTGTTTTGACTTTATTAACATCGAATCTAAATCACCTGTAGCTATATCAATAATGAACTTACTAAGTTCTTTTTTCGTCAATGTTCCGTTCACATAATGTACATCTTTCAACTTAATATTTTTAACTGAATATGAACTTACCTGGTCTAAGATGCTTAATGCATCTCTCATTCCGCCTTCAGATAGTTGAGCAATTTCGTTTAAAACACCTTTTTCAAAATTAATTTTCTCTTTTTTACAAATTAATTCTAAGTTTTTTACTATTTCATCGTTTGGAATTCTTTTAAAATCAAACCTTTGACAACGAGATAGAATTGTCATTGGAAGCTTTTCAGGATCCGTAGTTGCTAATATAAAAACAACGTGACTTGGAGGTTCCTCTAGAGTTTTTAACAATGCGTTAAAGGCCTGTGTTGTCATCATATGAACTTCATCTACTATGTAAATTTTATATTTACTATTTGATGGAACTAAATTAATTTTACTCTTTAATTCTCTTATCTCATCTATTCCATTATTAGAAGCAGCATCTATTTCTATAATGTCGTTACTATTATTATTATTTATTTGTGTACAAGAGACACACTTGTTACAAACTTCATAAGTTTGTTCGTTTAAATTAGTACAATTGAGCATTTTACCTAATATTTTAGCGACACTAGTTTTACCTGTACCTCTGGAGCCTGTAAACAAATATGCATGTCCTATTTTTTCGTTTTTAATTTCGTTCGTTAATGTTTGAACAATCGGTTCTTGCCCATATACATCAGAAAATTTTTGGGGCCTATATTTTCTATATAATGTTTTATTCACTTTACACCTCCATAACATATAAATTATAACATTTTTACAACTTTAAAAAAAGAGATCACTCTCTTTTGTTTTTAAAAAATTTTTTCATTTTTTTCTCGTATTCAATGTTAGTATCTAATTTAATAAACTCTACATTATTTCTAATTTTTTTATATTCTTCTATTCCGCCACTTTTTTTATTTTGATTCATATAATAAATTTTTTTTATTCTTGCTTCTTCAGCTACAATAATACACATTAAGCAAGGCTCTAAAGTAACTACGAGTTCAGCACCTTCTAAGTTCCATGTTTTTGCTTTTTGAGCGGCTCTTCTAATAGCTAATATTTCTGCATGAGCTGTTACGTCTTTTCTTTTTTGTTTTTTGTTATATTTTTTGGTTATAATTTTATTATTTTTAATAATCATGGCAGCAACAGGCACTTCATCGGCCTTGTATGCTTTATTTACAAGCTTCATCAATTTTGCTATTTGAGTTTTCATTTTACCTCCTAATAAAAAAGCACACACAATCAGAGGTGTTTATGGCTGCTATCTTCCGATCCTGACCAGGTTAACACTTAATTGTTGTGCACAACCAATATACTATTTTTTTACTTATTTATCAAATTATTAGCAATGTTCCACGTGGAACATTGGTTTTATGTTCATTTTATAAATGTTCCACGTGGAACATTTGATAATGTTATGACGATTTTAAGGATTTTAGAATGATGTTCCACGTGGAACATCTAATAAAAAGAAAAAGTATTTCCTGGGAAATACTATTCTTCATTATTTATTAATGCAATCGTGCTCACTTTTTGTTGTGGTTTTAAATTGATCAATTTTACGCCTTGCGAAACTCTTCCAATTGATGGGATTTGAGAAAGTGGCAGTCTTATTATTACTCCGTTATTAGTTACTAACATCAAATCACTTTCCCCTTGTGGTATTTTGAAAGCTACAAGTTCACCGTTCTTATCTGTTATGTTCAATGCTTTAACACCTTTACTTCCTCTTTTAGTGTTTCTATATTCATTTTTGCAAGTTCTTTTACCGTACCCATTTTCAGTTACCACTAGAACTTTGTCATCTGCATTTGAAACTTCACATCCTACTAAAAATGAATTATCTAAGTTAATACCCTTAACTCCAGAAGCATTTCTACTCATAGGTCTAATCTCGCTTTCATCGAATCTTACCATTCTACCATTTGATGAGGCTAACAATATTTCAGAATTACCATTTGTTTTTCTTACAGCTATTAAATTATCATTATCTTTCATTTTAATAGCAATCTTACCATTTGATCTAATACTATCAAATTCTTCAATTTTCGTTTTTTTAACCAGTCCTTTTTGTGTACTAAATACAATATATTTATTTTGTTCACTTTGTTCTAGTTTTAACATTGAAGTTATTTTTTCTTCCTTACTAATAGGCAGTATATTAACAATAGGAATTCCTTTTGATTGCCTACTAAATTCAGGTATCTCATATCCTTTTATTCTATATACTTTTCCTTGGTTAGTGAAGAAAAGTAAGTAATCATGCGTTGTCATTGATATAATTTTTTCAGCGAAGTCTTCTTCATTTGTTGTCATACCTTTTATACCAACTCCGCCTCTATTTTGAGTCCTATAATTTTCTATATTCATTCTTTTTATATAATTTTTGTTGGTAATAGTAACGACAATATTATTAACTGGAATTAATGATTCGTCCTCTATATAATCGATTGCTGTCATATCGATTTGAGTTCTTCGTTCATCGTTATATTTGTTTTTTATTTCTTTTAATTCTTCTTTTATAATATTCAATACTCTCTGCTGGTTTAATAAAATATCTTTTAAGTCTTCAATAAGTTTTTTCAATTCTTCTAATTCATCTTCAATTTTTTTTCGCTCTAAGCCTGTTAATCTTCTTAATTTCATTTCTAGTATAGCTTTAGATTGAATTTCAGTTAAATTAAATTTGCTAATTAACCCTTTTAAAGCTTCATCATCTGAAGAAGATTTTTTAATTAATTGAACGATTTCATCAATGTTATCAAGTGCTATTTTATAACCTTCTAAAATGTGTTGACGATTAATTGCTTTATCTAAATCAAATCTTGTTCTTCTAATAATAATTTCTTTTTGATGATCTACGTATTTTTCAATAATTTCTTTTAATGTTAAAACTCTTGGTTCACCATCTACTAAAGCAAGCATATTAATACTATATGTAACTTGAAGTTGAGTATGTTTGTATAAATTATTTAAAATTACATTGGAATTTGCATCTTTTCGTAATTCAATTACTATTTTTGTTCCATCTCTATTTGACTCATCTCTCAGATCTACAATTCCATCTATCACTTTATCTCTGACTAATTCTGCTATTTTAGTTATTAAAATTGATTTATTAACTTGATATGGTGTTTCTGTTACAATTATTCTTGATTTTCCATTTTTCATTTCTTCTATTTCTGCTTTTGATCTTATTGTAATAGTTCCTTTTCCAGTCTCATAAGCATCTTTAATTCCACTATTACCTAAAATAGTCGCTCCTGTTGGAAAATCTGGTCCTTTTAAATGTTCCATCAATTCATGAATTTCAATATCGTGATTGTCAATGTATTCAATAATTGCATCAATTGACTCACCTAAATTATGTGGCGGTATTTTTGTTGCCATACCGACCGCAATACCCGTTGCTCCATTAATAAGTAGATTTGGAATTCTTGATGGTAAAACTGATGGTTCTTTCTCGCTTCCATCAAAGTTTTCATTAAAGTCTATAGTATTTTTATTTATATCTCTTATCATTTCTGCAGCTATTTTAGCCATTTTTGCTTCTGTATAACGCATTGCTGCAGCTCCATCTCCATCTATAGAACCAAAATTACCATGTCCATTAACTAATGGATATCTTATAGAAAAATTCTGAGCTAATCTAACTAATGCATCATATACTGAAGTATCTCCATGTGGGTGATATTTACCTAAAACATCTCCGACAATTCTAGCACATTTTCTATGTTGCTTCTCTGGCATCAATCCCAATTCGTACATGGAATATATAATTCTTCTATGAACAGGTTTTAGACCATCTCTTACGTCTGGCAAAGCTCTAGAAACAATAACACTCATTGCATAATCTAAAAAAGATTTTTCTATTTCTTCTGGTAAATTTATATCTTTTAATTTATCTGTATTATTATCCATTGTTACCTCCTATATATCCAAGTTTTTAACAAACTTAGCATTTTTTTCTATAAATTCTCTTCTAGGTGGAACTTCTTCACCCATAAGTGCATCTAAAATTTGATCTGCAATTATTGCATCTTCAATAGTGACTTGAAGCAATGTACGATTTTCAATATTCATAGTCGTTTCCCACAATTGTTCTGGATTCATTTCACCAAGACCTTTATATCTTTGAACATCAGGTTTCTTTTGATCATCTGATAGTTCATTTAAATGTTTTTCAAGTTGAGCATCACTATAAACATATTTAACATCTTTTCCTTGAGATATCTTATATAATGGTGGTTGAGCAATATATATATTTCCTTTTTCAACTAAAGGTTTCAAATATCTATATAAAAATGTCAATAATAAAATTCTAATATGTGCTCCATCTACATCAGCATCCGTCATTATTACAATTTTGTTGTATCTTAATTTAGATATATCAAAATCATCACCAATACCTGTACCAAAAGCTGTTATCATTGATCTAATTTCATTATTCGCTAAAATTTTATCTAATCTTGATTTTTCAACATTCAAAATTTTACCTCTTAGTGGTAAAATTGCTTGTGTTCTACTATCTCTACCTTGTTTTGCAGAACCACCGGCTGAATCCCCCTCTACAATGTAAATTTCAGATTCAGAAGCATCTTTAGAAGAACAATCAGCTAATTTACCTGGTAGCGATGATATTTCTAAAGCATTTTTTCTCCTCGTCAATTCTCTTGCTTTTTTGGCAGCTAATCTTGCTCTAGCAGCTGTCAATGATTTTTCTATTATCGTTTTTGCTTCATCAGGGTTTTCTAATAAAAATCTTTCAAATCCTTCAGTAAAAAGATTGTCAGAAATTTTTCTTACTTCCGAATTACCTAATTTAGTTTTAGTTTGACCTTCAAATTGTGGATTAGGATGTTTACAAGAAATGATCATTACTAATCCCTCTTTAACGTCTTCACCACTTAATGAATCATCTTTGTCTTTTAACAAATTCATTTTTTTTGCATAACTATTTATTATTCTAGTTAAAGCTCTTTTAACACCATCCTCATGAGTACCACCTTCATGAGTGTTTATATTATTAGCGAAAGAATAGATGTTTGAAGAAAATCCAGAATTATATTGTAATGAAACTTCCAAGTTTATATCTTTATCAATTCCTTCTATAAAAATAATTTCATTATGAATAGGAGTTTTATTTTTGTTTATCATTTCGACATATTCAGCAATTCCACCTTCAGATAAAAATTCCTCTTTTTTTGATTCCACTCTATCATCTATTAATATTATTTTTAATCCTTTATTTAAAAATGAAAGCTCTCTAACCCTGTTTTTTAATATGTCAAATTCAAACTCAGTTGTTTCGGTGAAAATTTCAGGGTCTGGTTTGAATACAACTTCAGTACCAGTTTTCTCAAGTGGACAATCGCCTATTATTTGTAAAGGTTTTTCTACTTTTCCTCCATTCACAAATTTCATTTGATGCACTTTTCCTTTTTGATAGACTTTTACATCAATCCAACTAGATAAAGCATTTACTACTGATGCACCCACACCATGAAGGCCTCCCGATACTTTATATCCTCCGCCTCCAAATTTTCCGCCTGCATGTAAAACAGTAAAAACTGTTTCGACTGTAGAAACACCTGTCTTACTATGAATGTCGGTTGGAATACCCCTTCCATTATCTTTAACTGTAACGGAATTATCCTTATTTAAAATAATTTCAATCTGATCACAATATCCTGCTAATGCTTCATCGATACTATTATCAACTATTTCCCAAATTAAATGATGTAAACCTCTTGAACTAGTAGTTCCTATATACATTCCTGGTCTTTTTCTAACTGCTTCCAAACCTTCTAAAACTTGGATGTTTGATGAATCATAATTTTTATTTTCCATTTTGGTCACCTTCTCTTTTCTGTATTTGTCCGTTTTTTATTTTTATAATGTTTGATTTTTGTAATAATTCTTTACTTACTAAATTAATGTCAGTTGTAGTTATAATAGTTTGTACATCTTTATTAATGTATTTTAATAAATTATTTCTTTTATTTTCATCTAATTCACTAAAAACATCATCTAATAATAATATTGGTGTTTCGCCAGTATGATTTTTAAATATTTTTATTTCTGACAACTTAAGAGATAATACAGCAGCTCTTTGTTGTCCTTGTGATCCAAAATATTTTAAATCTTTTTCCATATAAATAAAATTAAAGTCGTCTAAATGAGGTCCTACACTTGTCCTTCCAATTTTTATATCGTTTGACCTTTTTAATTCCAATAGTTTATGAAATTTTTCTTTTATCTCAATATCACCCATCAAAATATTATCACTAGGTATATAATTTAAATATATTTTATCAGTTGATGTTATGTTCTTATAAATATCTGGTAATATTTCATTTATTTTTGTTATGAATTTGTTTCTCATATGGTGTATTTTTGATGCACGATCAACTAGATGTTCATCTATAGAATATAAGTAATTAATATTTAAATCATTATTTTTTAAATTACTTTTTAACATGTCGTTTCTTATTTTTAAGAGTTTATTATATTCTGATAAAACTTTTAAATACTTTTTATCTAATTGCCCAATTTCAATATCTAAATATCTTCTCCTAATATTGGGACTATTCTTGATTATGTCCAAGTCTTCTGGATAAAAGATTATTACATTAATGTTTGATAAATAATCAGAAGTAACTTTTATTTCTTTTTTATCAATTATAAATTTTTTGTTTTTTTCATTAAACATTAATTCAAACTGCTTAGTAAAATTTTTAGTAACTAATTCGGCTTTTATTTTAAAAAAATTTTTATCATTTTTTATTAAATTATTATCAATAAATGATCTATGTGATTTTGTTATAGCTAAAAAATATATTGATTCTAATAAATTAGTTTTACCTTGAGCATTTTCACCATGAATAATGTTTATATTATCAGAAAAATTTAAATCAAGGTCTTGATAGTTACGAAAATTTTTTAACTCTAACCTTTTTAAATACATCAACATCACCTTATTATCTTTTTAGAGGCTATTTATCAAAAAAAAACAGTTTTCTAGTACCTCTATACATATATAACATTATACCACATATAGCCTAAAAAAACGATAAAAAAACAAAAATAATTAAATTATTATTTTTGTTTTTCTAAACTTAAAATTCTTTTCTTTTTCTTAAAACACAACTTAATTTTGTTGCTCTTAAAACTTGATTTTCTAATGATCTGCTAGATATATTAATTTCCACTTCTTCACCATTTGTAAATTTCAATATAGAACCATGTTTACTTTCGTTATGCTCTTTTACTTTGTCTAGTGCTATCCAGTAACAGCCATCAAACCTTGGTGATGATGTTGGAAAAAAAATCATTTCTGTTGTTTCTTCAACAATAATTGGAGACTTGTAATTGACTCCAATTAAACTTTTAGTTCCTTCATGTCTACCTAAGTAAGAACTACCAAAAAACTTACAACTTTCATCTACGATTTGAGTTGTTGATTTTGAAACTAAAAATGTACGATCTTCTTCTATTACTTTTGATACTTTTGTTTCTATTGGAATTATAGCAACAGTAGACTGATTAATTTCGTATTCATTTATCATTTTTTCACCTCCTTACTATAGATTTCGACAAAAGTGTCTCAATCTCCTTCATTTATACAACACTTTTATGAAAAAAAATGTCGAAAAATGTCGAAAAAGGGCAAAAAAATAAAAAAACTTAGAAATTCTAAGTTTTTAGTATGTTCTTATAGGTAAAATCAATTGGATTAAACTATCGTTTGAACTATTTTTTAATATTATAGGTTTAACATCACCGTTAAATAAAAGTTCAATTTCACTACTTTCTAAAGCTTTTAGTGCTTCCAACATATATCTTGAACTGAATGCAATTTTGATTTGTTCTTCATTGTTTTTATTGATTTTTATACTTTCTTCAACGTTACCTATCTCTGGTATGTTTGAATAAATTTTAGCTTCTTGGTTCAAAGTTTCAAATTTTATTGTATTTTTGTCAGATTCATTTGTTAATAGTGATGCCCTATCAATTGCATTGTAAATTTCACTATAGTCTGTTGATACTGTTAAATTAAAACTTTCTGGTATTAATTTTGATACATCAGGATAAGTTCCACTAATAAGCCTAGACATCATTATAATATTATCAAATTTAAATACAACTTTATTACTAAATGTATGTATTTCTATTTCACCATCTTCTGTATTTAACATTCTTATTAATTCAATTAAATTTTTATTAGGGATTATTATATTGATTTTTTCAGCATATTTTTCTTTTAATTTTAAACTCTTCTTAGATAAACGATAAGAATCGGTAGCAATACACTCTAAAATATTATTTTCAACTTTAAAATTTATCCCTGTTAAAACAGGTCTAGATTCTTGTGTTGATGTTGCAAAGGATGTTTGATTTATTATTGTTTTTAAAACTTCATTTTTTAAAATAACTGGTTTTTTTATTTCATCAAGATCTAATTGTGGAAAATCATGTACATTATTTAAATTTAAATTAAAAGAGGAGTTATCAGTATATAATGATAATTTTGAATCTACTGTTTCCTCTATATTTATTATTGTATTAGGTAATTTTTTAACTATTTCATATATATATTTCCCGCTTACAACAAAACTACCTAGTTCTTCTATAAGTTCTATTTGATTTTTGCTTATAAAAGTCTTGATAGCTATTTCATTATCTGTACTTTCTAAATATAAACCGTCTTCAGTTAATTCAAATTTTATACAATGTAATATTGGAATTAAATTTTTATTAGATATCCCTCTAATAGAATTATTTAAATTTTCCATAAGTATATTTTGTTTAATTTTTAATTTCATAAAAAACAACTCCTTTTATTAGTTTTTATTAATAAGTATTTTTATTATTAAGGTGGAATATGTGGAAAAAGTATAATTTCTTTGTTTTATAATGAAAAATTTGTGATTTAAAATGTATAAAATTGTTGAAAATAATTTTTATTCCACATTATCTTATCTTACTTATAATTTTATTTATTTCTTTTTCTAATTCTTTATTAGTTTTTAATTCTTTCTTTATTTTATCAACAGAATGCATAACAGTTGTGTGGTCTTTCCCACCAAATTCAATACCTATTTTTGGTAAGGGTTTTTCTAAAAAAACTCTACATATATACATAGCAATTTGTCTTGGGACAGAAATATTAGAAGTTCTACGCTTGCTTTTTAAGTCTTCCACAGTAATATTGTAATTTTTCGCAACTAATTGTTGAACTTGATCAATTTTGTTTTTACTTGATATACACTCCCCAAAATAATCTTTTAAAGATTCCATAGCTAAATCAAATGTAATGTTAGACCCATTCATCATAGTTGCATATGCTACAACTCTAGTAATAGCTCCTTCTATCTTTCTAATATCTGAAGTACAATTTGAAGCAATATATTCTTTTACATCTTGTGGAAAATTTGTGTTTAACCCGTTAGATTCAATTTTTTTATTAATAATATCCATTCTATGACTAAAGTCAGGAGGTTTTATATCGATTGTTAGTCCCCAATTAAACCTTGTTCTTAATCTATCCTCTAACAATTTTAAATCATCTGGAGAACGATCAGAAGAAATTATAATTTGTTTATTATTTCCGTATAAGTCATTGAAAGTGTTAAAAAATTCTTGTTGAGTTTTTTCAGCGTTACCTAAATATTGAATATCATCTATCATTAAAACATCAACATCCCGATATTTTCTTTTGAAAAACTCTACATTATCAAAATTATCTTTATTAGTTTTTTTAGTTATATTTATGAAGTCAGAAACAAACTTTTCACTTGAAACATATAAAACTCTTTTTTTATTGTTGATTGTGATATAATTTCCAATTGCATGCATTAAGTGTGTTTTTCCTAATCCGCTACTTGCATATATAAACAGTGGATTGTACATAGTTCCAGGCTTCTCCCCAACAACAAGAGCAGTAGCATGAGCAAACTTATTACTTTCCCCAACAACAAAATTATCAAAATTATAATGGTCTTTCAAATTTGATTCAAATGAATCAATATTAGGAACACCAACATCATCTGTATTTATATTAATATTTTTTTCAACCTCTTCTTCGGTTAAATAATTAATTTTAAAATTAGAACCCGTAACATCAGTAAATGTTTCTTCAATAATATCATTATAGTTTTCTTTTAAATGTTTTTTATGTACATGCATAGGAACAATGACTGTTGCTAGATTTTCATCTAATTCATATAATATAGTTTTGCTAAACCAAGTTTCATAAGACATTGGTGAAACATTTTCATTATTTTTAATTTTATCTAAAAAAGAATTCCAAATATTATTAATATCCACAATATAACACCTACTTCAAAGTCTAATTAATATTTTACAATATTTTTATAGTAAAATCAAAGAAAAACTCACTAAAGTGTGGAAAACTTTTTTTAAACAGTTTTTTCCACAGCAAAACATTAAAAACTGTAATGTTAAACAAACTTATTAACATAAATGTGGAAAATAAAAAGTTAATAATTTTATAAACAATATGTATTAATGTGGAAAGTTTGGAAAAAACAAATTATACTATAAAAATTAAGCTAAAACTTGTGTGGAAAAAGATGTTAAATAAGTATTTGTAAAAAGTTTGACAAAGCATATAAATATATATATAATTATTAAAGCAACCGGACATAAGCAAGATAATAGGAGGTGTCATTAATGAAAAGAACATATCAACCAAATACTAGAAAAAGAAGTAAAAAACATGGTTTTTTTGCTAGAATGAAAACAAATATAATAAAAAGAAGAAGAAAAAAAGGACGTAAAGTTTTATCTAGATAGAAGCCACTGAAAGTCAGTGGTTTTTTACTATTGTGGGAGTTATATGAAAAAAAAGTATATTTTAAAATCAAATAGAGAATTTAATCGTATAATTGAAACAAAAAAACCTGTTTCAGATAAATATTATGTTATTTATGTAGATAATGATGTAAATGACTCACAATTGTTTGGATTTTCCGTTGGGAAAAAAATAGGAAATGCGGTTGAACGAAATAAGTTAAGAAGACAGTTAAAAAGTATTGTACAAAGTTTAACTTATAAAGGGAATTTTAAATGTGTAATTATTACAAAAAAACAAATTAATAGTTTATCGTATAATGAAAAAAGAAAAAGGTTAATATACTTACTTGGAAAGACAGGGATAATTGAATATGAAGAATAAGAAAGTTAAATTATTTTTAATAATATTAATGGTGTTATTTGTTTCAGGATGTGTTAATAGGTTAGAAGATGCCGAAGGAAATGTTGTAAAAGAACCAAAAACAGGGCAAAACTTAACAGAAAACATACTATGTAAGCCAACTGATACTGAAATATTAGAACTTTATGAAGAAAATAATGTTGATTTAGAAGAATTGCCTGAGTGTAAGGAATTTAAAGTAACTAGTGGAGGCTATGAAGGAATATGGTCTTCGATATTCGTAAAACCATTAGCATTTTTAATTATTTTCGTTGGAGAAAATGTTAGAAATTATGGTTTAGCTATAATTATAGCAACATTAATTATAAGATTTGCTATGAGCCCAATCACTAAAAAATCTGCTGATCAATCAGAGAAAATGAAAAAAGCCAGACCAGATTTAGATAAGATAGAACAAAAATATAAAGGCAAGCCTAATAACGATAGAGATGCTATGTTGCAAAAAAGTCAAGAAACAATGGCAGTTTACAAAAAATATGGAATTTCTCCAGCTTCTGGATGTATATTTGGATTTATTCAAATACCCTTATTTTTTGCATATTATCAAGCTTTAATGAGAATCCCAGTTATATATGAAGAAACTTTTTTAGGATTAAGTTTAGGAACAAATCCAGCAACAGCTTTTTCAAATGGACAATACTATTATGTTGCAACTATTATAATACTTTTAATTACAACATATTATTCATTTAAATTAACAGGATCTGCTGCAACATCTAAGGAACAAGAAAATCAAATGCAGTTTATGATGAAAATAATGATAGTATTTATATTGTTTGCTTCAATAAATTTTCCAACAGCTTTAGCTGTATATTGGATAACAAATAGTACATTTACTATTTATCAAAATATTTTAAGTAAAAGGAGAATTGCTAATGATAAATAAATATGAAGTAGTTGAAAAAACAAAAGAAGATGCATTGGAAGAACTAAAAATAATTACAGAGAAAGAATTAAATGAATTATATTTCAGTGAACAAGAAGTAGAATCAGGTAGTATAATAAAAAAGAAGAAATATAAAATCAATGCTGTAAAAAAAGAGGAAGTTATAGAATATATCAAAAATTATTTTAACCACCTCTCATATTTTTCTAATATAAATATAAAATCAGAAGTTAGGGAAAATGAAGATATTATCTCAGTTATATTGGTTTCTAATAATAATCCAGTTTTAATAGGTAAAGATGGGAAAAATTTAAATTCAATACAGATGATGTTGAGAACAGCATTAACTAATCAAACAGGCCAGAACATCAAAATTAATATTGATGCAGCAAATTATAAAAATAAGAAATTAAAATATTTAGAAAGAGATATAAAAAATATTATAAGAGAAATAAAAAGTACAAAAGAAGATGCAACATTAGATCCAATGAATTCTTTTGAAAGAAGGTTTGTTCATAATTTAGTTTCAGAACATGAAGATTTAATGAGCGAAAGTACAGGCGCAGGAAAAGAAAGAAAAATAACTATAAAGTATAAAGGATAACAAAAAGGCTTAAAGCCTTTTTTATTGCTAAAAAAGAATATATAATATAAAATAAACGAGAAAGAGGTGAAACTATGGATGATACAATTGTAGGAATTTCAACAACACAAGGGGTTGGGGCAATTTCAATAATTAGACTGAGTGGTAAAGATGCAATAAATGTGGCTTCAAAAATTTTTTTAGGAAAAAAATTAAATGAAGTTGATACTCACACAATAAATTATGGTTATATTGTTAATGAAAAAGAAAAAATAGACGAAGTATTAGTAAGTGTAATGAAGAAGCCTAATACATATACTAAAGAAGACATCGTTGAAATAAATTGCCATGGTGGAATTTCCTCGACAAACAAAGTTTTAGAAATGTGTTTATTAAATGGTGCAAGACTTGCAGAACCAGGAGAATTTACTAAAAGAGCCTTTTTGAATGGTCGTATCGACTTAACACAAGCAGAAGGAGTAATGAACCTTATTAATTCGAAAACAGAACAAGCAAGAAAAATGTCAATAAACCAATTAAATGGAAAGTCAGCCTTTAAAATAAAAGAATTAAGGCAATTTTTAATTGAAATAATAGCGCAAATAGAAGTTAATATTGATTACCCTGAATACGAAGATATAGAGCAATTAGAAAACGAACATTTGAAACCAAAATTATATAAAGTAAAAGAAGAACTAAAAAAAATTATAACAGATAGTGAACACGGGAGAATAATAAAAGAAGGTATTGATACAGTAATCATAGGTAGACCAAACGTTGGTAAAAGTAGCATATTAAATATGCTTCTTGAACAAGATAAAGCTATTGTGACTGAGATAGCAGGAACAACAAGAGACATCGTAGAAGGCCAAATAAATTTAGAAGGAATATTGATCAACTTAATTGACACAGCAGGTATTAGAAAAACTGAGGATGTTGTAGAAAAAATAGGTGTGGAAAAAAGTCTAGAGTTATTAGAGAAAAATGATTTAATTCTTTATATTCTAAATAACAATGAAAATATAAGTGAAGAAGATTTAGAAATTTTAAATAAAATAAAAAATAAAAATTATATTATAATTATTAATAAAAATGATCTTCACTCTAAAATAGATATAAACAAATTGAACCATTTTAAAAACATAATATATATGAACACAATAGATAAACAAGGTTTAAAAGAGTTAAAAGAAAAAATAAAAGAATTATATAAATTAGATATTATAAATACTAATGAAATGACATATATTACAAACACTAAAAGTTTATCTTTATTAAAAAAATCATTAAAAGAGATAGAAAATATTGAAACAGGTTTAGAAAATGATATTCCTATAGATTTATTAGAAATTGACTTGAAGCAAATTTGGAACAACTTAGGTGAAATAACAGGCGAAACATTTCAAGATGAACTAATAAATCAATTATTTAGTCAGTTTTGTTTAGGGAAGTAGGTGAAAAAAATGAGTTATGAAGTAATAATAGTTGGGGGCGGTCATGCTGGTTGTGAGGCTGCTGCAGCCGCCGCAAAAATGAATAAAAAAACCCTGCTTGTAACATCAAATGTTAATAATATTGCCGATATGCCTTGCAATCCTTCGATTGGAGGCAGTGCTAAAGGCATTGTTGTTAGGGAAATAGATGCACTAGGTGGATTAATGGGAAAAGTAGCGGATGAGTCTCAAATTCAAATGAAAATGTTAAACGATAAAAAAGGGCCAGCAGTAAAAGCTTTGAGAGCGCAAGTAGATAAGAAAATTTACCCTATAGAAATGCTAAAAACTTTGAAAGAAATACCAAATCTCACTATTTTAGAAGATTTTGTAATAAATTTAATTGTTGAAAAAAATAAAGTTATGGGCGTTGAAACTCTAAGTGGGAAAACTATTAAGTCAAATGCTGTAATATTAACAACAGGCACATACATGGATTCTGATATTTTAGTCGGTAGTAAAAGGACAAAAAGTGGTCCTCATGGTGAAAAAACTATCCCAGATTTAAGTAATTCTCTTAAAAAGTTAGGGTTTGATCTTATTAGATTAAAAACAGGAACACCACCACGAGTTAGCAAAAGCACCATAGATTTCACTAAGACAAAAGAAGAACCGGGTAGTCTAGATAAAAAATATAATTTTAGTTTTGGAAAAGAAAAGGATTATAATATTAGTGATCAAATGAGTTGTCATCTTATATACACAAACAAAGAAACTCACAATATAATTAATGAAAATATATCTAAATCAAGTATGTACGGAGGAATTGCTGATATAGAAGGAGTAGGACCTAGGTATTGTCCATCTATTGAAGATAAAATAACTAGGTTTGCTGATAAAGAAAAACATCAATTGTTTTTAGAACCGGAAAGTAGATACTATGACGAAATTTATATACAAGGGCTATCGACAAGTTTTCCACATGATATACAAGAAAAAATAGTACAAACATTACCGGGATTAGAATCTGCAAAAATATTAAAATATGCATATGCAATCGAATACGACGCATTGAAACCAACCCAATTGAAACAAAACTTAGAAACAAAAAATATTAAAAATTTATTCACCGCTGGTCAAATAAACGGTACAAGCGGATATGAAGAGGCCGCATGCCAAGGCCTTATGGCGGGCATTAATGCTGTTTTGACCATTGAAAAAAAATCGCCTTTTGTTTTAAAAAGAAATGAAGCTTATACTGGGGTGCTCATAGATGATTTAATAACTAAAGGGGTTCAAGATCCATATAGATTATTGACTTCAAGAGCGGAGTTTCGACTTATATTAAGGCATGATAATGCTGATATTAGGTTAAGAAAATACGCAAATAAATATGGGTTAATAAACGAAAAAGAGTACAAAGCATTTTTAAAAAAAGAAGCAGAAATAAAAGAATTGGAAAAAAAATTAAAAGAAAACAAACTGAAGCCTTGTAAAGAAGCAGATGAAATATTGTTAAAGGTAGGAAGTTCAAAAATAAAAGATGGTATTAATTATTTTGATTTGTTAAAAAGGCCAGAGATTAATATTGAATTTATAAAAAAATTAATAAATATTGATTATAAAGAAGAAGTAATTGAGCAAGTTGTAATAAACTCTAAGTACGAAGGCTATATAAAAAAGGCTTATCGAGAAGCTGAAAAAATGGTTAGACTTGAAAATAAGAAAATTCCACAAAATATAGATTATGGCAAGGTTAAAAACATTGCATCCGAAGCACGTCAAAAACTTGAAGAAATAAGGCCTACATCAATTGGGCAAGCAATTAGAATAAGTGGTGTTAATCCATCTGATGTTTCAATACTAATGGTGTATTTAAAAAAAGGTGATTTTTATGACTAAAAAAGAATTTATATTATTACTTGAAAAAGAAAATATTAAGATAGATGATCATCAATTTTCCCAATTAGAGAAATATTTTGAATTATTAGTTGATTATAATAAAAAAGTAAATTTAACAGCTATAACTAATAAGGAAGAGGTGTTTTTAAAACACTTTTTTGATAGTTTAACTGTTACCAAAGTTGTTGATTTTAATCAAAAGCAAAAAATATGTGATGTGGGAACAGGCGCAGGGTTTCCAGGTTTAGTTTTGAAAATATTATATCCTGAAACTGAATTAACTTTGGTTGACTCGTTGAATAAACGAATAAAGTTTCTAGACTTAGTTATCAGCAGTTTAAAATTAAAAAATGTGTATACTATTCACTCGAGAGCTGAAGACTATGGTAAAAATAATAAAGAAAAATTTGATGTAGTAACAGCAAGAGCTGTAACACAGTTACCAAAGTTATTAGAACTATGCGTTCCAATAGTAAAAGTAGGTGGAGTTTTCATTTCTATGAAAG
The DNA here is from genome assembly GCA_007117695.1 of Bacilli bacterium. GTDB lineage: Bacteria > Bacillota_I > Bacilli_A > RF39 > UBA660 > CSBR16-113R1. The sequence goes on along the minus strand of SKFZ01000014.1, from coordinate 17,932 downwards.
CTGATGCCGAAGAGGAAATAAGAAGTTCTAAAAGAGCTATGAGTGAATTAAAAGTATCATTGGAGAAAAAAGAAGTTTTTTCTCTTCCAAAAGAAAATAGTTCTAGAACTATTTTAATGTTTAGAAAGAACGAGAAAACAAAAAAAGAGTTTCCAAGAAGTCCTTCAGAAATAAAAAAACAACCGTTACATTAGGTTGTTTTTATTTCCTGGGAAATATTTCCCAAAAAAGAAGTTTAAGTGTTGAAATATTTCCCGAATTATAGTACTATTGAAATATAGAATAAGAGGGATAAATATGAATGAAAAGAAAATTATGCAATTAGAAGTTGAAAGTGTTATGCCAAACAGGTTTCAACCGAGAATATCATTTGACGAAAAAGCAATTAATGAATTATCGGAATCAATAAAACAGCACGGAGTAATTCAACCAATAGTGGTTAGAAGTATCGGAGATAAATATGAAATTATTGCTGGTGAAAGAAGATATAAAGCAAGTGTTTTAGCAGGCCTAACAAAAATACCGGCTATAATTAATGATTATGATGATGAACAAAGTGCAGAAGTTGCACTAATTGAAAACATTCAAAGAAAAGATTTAACTCCTCTTGAGGAAGCTGTTTCATATCAAAAAATATTGGAAATTGGCAATTTAACACAGAAAGAATTAGCAACAAAGTTGGGGAAAGAACAATCTACTATATCTAATAAATTAAGACTGTTAAACCTTCATGAAGAAGTGCAGCAATCATTGCTAAATGGAAAAATATCAGAAAGACACGCGAGATCTTTATTAAAATTAGATAAAATTGATCAAGTAGATATGTGCAAAAGGGTTATAAACGAACGATTAACGGTAAGAAAAACAGATGATGAAATTAAAAAGTTTTTAGGATCGAATTCTGAAGAAGAAACTGAAGTTTTAGATTTTTTAGACATAGATGCTGCTATTAAGAAAGATAATTTGCAACCTGAAAAACCTGTTCAAAATCCTGGATTTGTAGATGTAGATAAAATTGAAAGTGAAGCAAAAGACATTTTTCAGCCTGAAAAGCCTAAAAAGGATGTTAATGAACTTTTAAATGAAAAGAAAGAAAAAGAAGAATTTCAAACAAACAAATTTTTCACTTTTGCATCTGAGGATGATAAAATTAATTCGGACAGAAACGAGAATATATATGAAGGGTTAGACTTAAATGTTAAAGTTGATGAAAAAGAAATAGAAGAAAAACCAGAAAAAGAAGAATTTAATTTTGATTCGTTAAAACCTGAAGAAAACATAGATTCTCCGAATTTTGATTTTAGTTTTAGTGAATTAAATGATGAAAAAGAAGAACAAATAGATAATCTAGTTGAAGAAAGTAAAGAAGAGACAAAAGATAATAACGAACTTGATACAAATTATGATTTTAACTTTGATTTTAGTAAATTAGATTCAAATTCTAATGAAAAATCAGAAAAATTTTCAAAAACCCATTCAATTGATAAAATAAAGACAACAATAAATGAAATGAATAATAGTGGTGCAAACATAAAAGTAGAAGAATTTGATTTGGGAGATATGATCCAACTTATTATTAAAGTAGATAAATAAAAAGGCATATGCCTTTTTTTTGTGTAATATTAAAAAAAGTGATAAAATTGATTAGGTGATATTATGAATTTCGATATAAAAACTAATTTTGATTTAGCAGGAGATCAACCAAAAGCGTTGAATGGATTAATTAAAAACTTTAAAAATGGTTATAATAGACAAGTTTTATTAGGAGCGACTGGAACAGGAAAGACATTTACGATAGCAAAACTCATACAAGAAACAGGAAAAAAAACATTAGTTTTAGCACACAATAAGACCTTGGCTGGCCAGTTATTTAGTGAGTTAAAAGAACTCTTTCCAAATAATCATGTTGAATACTTTGTTTCTTACTATGATTACTATCAACCTGAGGCATATGTTGCAACTACTGATACATATATTGAAAAGGATGCTTCGATTAATGATGAAATAGATGAACTCAGGCACTCAGCAACATCTTCAATTTTAAACTATGATGATACCATTGTTGTTGCTTCGGTATCATGTATATATGGTATAGGTGAAATTGAGGAATATTTAAAAAAAACCATAACCCTTTCTAAAGGGGAAACAATTGATCGTGATGAGGTATTAGATAAATTGGTTGATATGCTCTATGAAAGAAACAACATTGACTTAAAAAGAGGAAGCTTTAGAGTAAGAGGAGATGTACTAGAAGTTATACCAATTAATCAGCATAAAAAAGGTTATAGAATTGAATTTTTCGGTGATGAAATAGATAGAGTGAGTGAATTTGATCCTTTAACGGGGGTTATAATGTCGGATAAAAAAACTATAACAATTTTCCCGGCATCACACTTTGTAAAAAGTGATGAAAAAATGAAAGAAGCTATAAAACGAATTGAAAGTGAATTAGAGGTAAGACTTAGTGAATTAAAAGAAGAAGAAAAACTTTTGGAATATCAGCGCCTAAAAGAGAGAACAAATTATGACTTGGAGATGCTTAAGGAAACAGGTATTTGCCGAGGAGTAGAAAATTATGCAAGACATATGTCTTTAAAAGAGGAGGGTGAAACTCCTACCACATTAATAGATTTTTTTGGTGATGACTTTTTAATGGTCATAGATGAATCACATGTAACAATTCCCCAAGTAAAAGGGATGTATAATGGCGATAGAGCAAGAAAGCAGTCTTTAGTCGATTATGGTTTTAGGCTTCCTAGCGCTTTAGATAATAGGCCTTTGACTTTTGAAGAATTCGAAAATAAGCTTAATAAGGTTATTTGTGTATCTGCTACACCAAGTGAATATGAAATTCAAAAAAGCAATAATATAGTTGTGGAACAAATAATAAGGCCAACAGGATTATTGGATCCGACTATTGAAGTGAAACCAACTATTCATCAAATAGATGATTTGATGAACCAAATTGAAAAAAGAATTAAAAACAACGAAAGAACCTTGATTACAACATTAACAATAAGAATGGCTGAGGAATTAACCGAATATTTGCGAAAAAGTGATATAAAAGTAACATATTTACATAATGAAATAAAAACTTTAGAAAGAATTCAAATAATCTCTGATTTAAGAAAAGGGAAATATGACGTTATTGTCGGAATAAATCTATTAAGGGAAGGTTTAGATATTCCAGAAGTTAGCTTGATTTGTATAATGGATGCTGATAAGCAAGGGTTTTTAAGAAGTTCAAAAAGTTTAATTCAAACAATTGGAAGAGCAGCTAGAAACAAAAATGGTCATGTAATTATGTATGCAGACAAAACTAGCGAAGCAATGGAAATAGCGATAAATGAAACAGAGAGAAGAAGAAAAAGGCAAATTGAGTTTAATATTAAAAACAATATTGAACCAAAAACAATAATAAAAGAAATTAGAGATGTAATATCTAATAAAGAAATTATTGAAAAGGCTAAAAAAGAGAAGTTGTCTAAGCTTGAAAAAGAGAAAATGTTAAATGAAATAGAAGATGAAATGAATAAAGCAGCTAAAAACCTTGATTTTGAAAGAGCAATGGAATTGCGAGATGTTTTGTTTGAGTTAAAAAGTAAATGATTTTTAATTTATATAAAAAATGATATACTATTAATATAGTTAAGGAGTGGTAACATGAAAATTATTATCGAAGAAAAAAATAATAAAAAACAAAAAAACAATTATAGATTAAATAGGTTTATAGATTGGTTGATTTATATGGTGGGTTATGCAATAGTTTTAATCACGGCTTCAATATTAGGTGGAAATTCGTTTATAATAGAACCTGATTACTTTGGTTTATGGGGCCTTTTAGCGGCTATTATAATATACTTTTTAAACAAAACTATTAAACCAGTATTGATTTTTTTAACCTTGCCGCTGACAATTATAACTTTAGGGTTGTTTTACCCTTTTATTAATGTAATTATATTAATGATAGTTGGAGAATTATTGCCGGGAGTAACAGTTAACGGCATAATAATTCCATTTTTTATAGCAATTTTAATTTCATTAATGAATGAATTAATTGATAATTTTGTAGCAGACATCATTATAAGGAGGAAGAGACATGAATAGTACATTAATCGATTTAGGTATAATTCAAATACAGTGGTATTCACTTTTCATTTTTCTAGGTTTATTTTTCGGAGGGCTAGTAGTTTTAGGTGAAGCCAGAAGATTTCGAATCAATGAAGATTTTTTAATAAACATGATATTTTATTTAGTCCCAATAGCTTTAGTAGGTGCTAGATTATACTATGTAGCATTTAATTTTGAGTATTACAACTTAAATAGAATCGAGATAATTCAAGTTTGGCGAGGCGGACTAGCAATTCACGGAGGAATACTATTTGGACTACTATGGATAATCTATTATTCAAAAAAATACAAGGTAGAGGTCACTAGAATGCTTGATATATCTGTTGTTGGACTACTATTAGGACAAGCGATTGGAAGATGGGGAAATTTCTTTAACCAAGAAGCTTACGGAAGTATAGTTAGTAAAGATCAATTACAATCTATTTTTATTCCGGAGTTTATAATTGAAGGAATGTTCATAAATGGAAACTATCATCACCCTACATTTTTATATGAGTCATTATTTTTATTAATAGGGTTTGCAATTATATTTTTCTTAAGAAGAATAGAGATGTTTAAAAAAGGGTATGCTCTTAGTTTCTATTTAATTTGGTATGGAGTGGTCAGATATCTTATTGAAATATTAAGAACGGATAGTTTAATGATTTTCGATATAAAAGCAGCCCAAATTGTGTCTATTATAATGATATTAGTTGGTGGGTACTTGTTATTTAAAAAGAAAAAGGAATCTGCTTTTGACAACTTATATAATGATTGGAGAGATATGAGTGAAATATCAGTATAATACAATAATAATTGGCTCAGGAGTTGCAGGAATGACCGCGGCTATTTATTTAAAAAGATCTAATATAGATGTTATGATATTAGAAAAAGAGGCTCCAGGGGGGCAAGTTAATAGAACAAGCGATATAGAAAACTACCCAGGATTCACTTCAATTAAAGGGCCTGATTTGGCCTTTAAAATATTCGAGCAAATAAATCAATTAGAAATCAAATATAATTATGGAAATGTTAAAGATATCAAAATACATGAAAATTATAAAGAAATCGTAACAGATGAAGATACTTTTACTTGTAAGAATATAATTATAGCAACGGGTAGAAAACCAAGAAAATTAGGCCTTTCAAATGAAGAGAAATTAACAAACAATGGAATTAGTTACTGCGCAATTTGTGACGGTCCATTGTATAAAAATAAGATTACTGCGGTTGTTGGCGGAGGTAATAGCGCCGTCGAAGAAGCTGCTTATTTAGATGAAATATGTGAAAAAGTATACTTAATACACAAAAGAGATGCTTTTAGTGCAGATGAAAAAGCTAAAATTAGACTCTCCAAATCAAAAGTTGAGATTTTATATAATAATGAAGTTGTTGAATTTTTGGAAGAAAACGGTAAGTTGAGCGGAGTAGCATTGAAAAAAGGCGAAAAATTAAAAGTAGATGGGCTTTTTATTTATATTGGAAACATCCCAGAAACAGATTTTTTACAAACTGCTAAAATTGATTTGGATAATGGGTATGTTTTAGTTGATGAAAACATGGAAACTAATGTTAAAGGCATTTATGCGTGTGGTGATGTTGTAAAAAAGGAGTTTTACCAAATATCAACAGCTATTGGTGAAGCAACAATCGCATCACTTGCTATAAAGAAGAACTGTTAAGGTTCTTTTTTCTTTTTTATAAAAATATAGTATAATGATTGTGGTGATATTATGAAAAAAGTTGTAGTTTTAGGAGGCGGGACAGGCCTTTCGACTTTGCTTAGAGGATTAAAGCAATTTCCTTTAGATATAAGTGCTATTGTTTCTGTAAGTGATGATGGAAGAAGCACAGGAAGGCTAAGGGAGGAATTTAAGACTCCTGCTGTTGGAGATGTAAGGCAAGTCTTGATTTCCTTGTCTGAAACAGAACCTCTAGTTCAAAAGCTTTTAAATTACAGATTTTCAACAACAAGTGATTTAAATGGACATACAATAGGGAATCTTCTTTTAACTGCAATGTCTGATATAACAGGTAACTTATCAAGTGCAGTCGAATCTTTAAGTGATGTATTCAATTTAAAAGGAAAAGTTATACCTTTAACAGAAGATGACGTAACATTAATGGGGATAATGACTGATGGGACAATCGTTGAAGGTGAAAATCAAATAACTGCAGCAAATAAAAAAATAGATAAAATTTATTATAAAAAGACGCCTACTATTAACGAAGACGCACTTGTAGCAATTAAAGAAGCAGACTTAATTGTCTTGAGTATGGGTAGTTTGTACACAAGTATCATTCCAAACTTAATTTGTCAAGAAATAATAGATGTAATGAACGAAAGTAATTCTCAAATAATGTATGTTAGCAACATGATGACTCAGCCTGGAGAAACTGACGGATTTAATGTAAGTGATCATATAAAAGTTTTAAATAGATATTTACAAAAGAGAAAGGTAGATATTGTTATTGCTAATGACGGGGAAATAAGTGATGAACTTAGAAAGAAATATGAAGTCTTAGAACAAAAAGATCCTGTATTGATTGATGAAGAAAATTTAACTGAAGTAGAAGTTGTTGCAGATGACTTTATTTTGGTAGAAGATGAAATGATAAGGCATGATTATTTGAAATTAGCTTTTCATATATTCTCAAATTTAATTTAATGAGGTGTTAAAATGTCATTTACAACAAATGTAAAAAATGAAGTGAGCAAATTAGATATTACAAAAAGTGATAAGATAAGTGAATTGTCGGCTATAATAAATAATGTGTCCAAATTAGAAGATAAAATTGAGGTTCATTCTGAAAATGCAAGTGTTGCTAGAAGAGTTTTTTCATTAGTTAAAGACATATATGATATAAATCCAAATGTATCAGTTAGAAAAGCGAATAATTTCAGCAAAGGGTATAAATATTTAGTTATAATCAATAATAAAAAAATATTGAACGAATTAAGAGTAACTAATAAAAATAGTATTCCGCCATCATATTTAATTGATGATGATGAACTTAAAAAGGCTTATATAAGAGGGCTTTTTTTGTCAGTTGGCAGTATAAATGATCCAAAAAAATCAAGGTATCATTTAGAATTTTTATTTATAGATAAAAACTATGCAGAGTTTATTTCTTCTTTGTTAAATGAATTTAATTTAAATAGTAAAGTTCTGAAAAGGGAAAAAAAATATATGGTTTATGTAAAAGAAGCTGAAAAAATAAGTGATTTTTTAAAAATAATTAGAGCGAGTGAGTCTTTACTATATTTTGAAGATATTAGAATATATAGAGATCACAAAAACATGACAAATAGGCTGAATAATTGTGAGCAGGCCAATGTAGATAAGACTATAAAAACTGCAACTGATCAAATTAAAGACATTTTACTAATAGAAGAAAGATATGGACTTGATATTTTAAGCGAAAAAGTAAGACAAGTTTGTGTTTATAGGAAAAAGTACCCAGATGTCTCTATTTTAGAACTTAGTAATATTATTAGCGTTGAAACGGGACAAAACATTACAAAATCAGGTGTTTATCACCGGTTAAAAAAAATTAATAACCTTGCAAAAAAAATAAGGGATAAAGACATAGATTAAAAAATATAGTATAATTAAAGTTGAAGAGGTGAGCGCATGAAAGTTATATTTATGAAAGACGTAAAAGGACATGGAAGTAAAGGGGAAATCAAAGAAGTCAAAGACGGATTTGGGAAAAACTTTTTAATAAAAAAAGGGTACGCAGTTCTTGCTACTAAAAGCAACGTTGACCTTTTAGAAAAAAATAATGAAAAAGAAGCAGAAATGCAAAAAAAGAAAAAATCTGAAGCAATTAAAAAGAAAGAAGCTTTAGAAAGTGAAACGTTATTTTTCAACTTAAAAGCAGGAGACAATGATAAGGTTTTTGGAAGTGTTAGTAGTAAGCAAATTGTTTTAACTTTAAAAGAAAAAGGGTTTGAAGTTGATAAGAAAAAAATTAATATAGAAAAAAATATAGAAAGTTTAGGCTTTCACTTAGTTGAAATAGAACTATACAAAGATGTAGTTGCTAAATTAAAAATAAAAGTAGAAAAAGAAAGTTAGGTGTCTAATGATTGAAAGAACAATGCCGCATAGTTTAGAAGCAGAGCAAGCAGTTTTAGGATCAATGTTTATTAATAAATATGCGCTACAAAAGGCTGTGGAAGGTTTAACTGTCGATTTGTTTTATTTAGATAAGCATGGTAAAATCTTTACTGTGCTTTTGGAACTAGATGAAAAAAAGATAGAAATTGATATTGCTACGGTAACTGAAGAATTAAAAAATAAAGAATGGTTATCTCAAGTAGGTGATGTTGATTATTTAGCAGAAGTTGTAAATGCAGTTCCATCAGCAGCAAATGTTGATGAATATATAAGGATTGTTAATGAAAAAGCAGTTTTAAGAAATTTGATCAAAGAGACATCTGCTATTGCTAGCGAAAGCTACAACCCTAAAGAAAATATTAATGAGATTTTAGATAAAGCTGAGCAAAGAATTTTAAATGTAGTTAAAAACAGAAAAGCATCAGAATTTAGAACAATCCAGGAAGTACTTAGTAAAACTCAAGACGATCTTGAAAAATTAGCTAAAAATAAAGGCGAAATCACTGGTTTGGCCTCAGGCTTTTATGATATTGATAGAATAACGACAGGGTTTCATGAAAACGAATTAATAATAGTAGCAGCAAGACCAGCGATGGGTAAAACAGCTTTTGCACTTAATGTTGCAACAAATATTGCTATAAACAGTGAAAAAACAGTTGCTATTTTCAATATGGAAATGGGAGCAGAGCAACTTGCTATGCGAATGTTATCATCGGTAGGACAAATTGAAGGTAATAGACTTAGAAACGGAAGATTAGAAAACAAAGACTGGAAAAAGGTTAACGAAGCAATTAGTATACTTGCAGATACCAAGTTGTTTGTAGATGACACTCCTGGTATGAACATAAGCGAGATAAGAGCAAAATGTAGAAGATTGGCAAGTTCAGAAGATGGACTTGGAATTGTTATTATTGATTATTTGCAGCTTATTAGTGGAACTGCAAAATATGCAGGGAATAGACAACAAGAGGTTTCAGAAATTTCAAGGTCTTTAAAAATGTTAGCTATGGAATTAAATATTCCCGTTATTGCATTAGCTCAACTATCAAGGTCTGTTGAAGCAAGAGAAGATAAAAGACCAATGTTGAGTGATTTAAGGGAATCTGGTTCGATAGAGCAAGATGCAGATTTAGTTGCTTTTTTGTATAGAGATTCTTATTATAATAAAGATAAAGAAAATGAAATTGCCGATAACGTATGTAAAAGTGAATTTATTATCGGTAAGCATAGAAATGGTCCTACTGGCAAAGTAGAATTGATATTTAAAGATAATATGAGTACTTTCTTAAATTATATAGATAAAGAAGAATAGGTGATATAGTGAAGAAACTAAAAAACATTTTAATGGTTTCTATTTTAAGTGTTAGTGTTTTCTTGTTAGGTTTTAATTATAGGCAAATACATGAACCAAATGTTATGTACAAAGTATATTTGGATGAAAAAGTTATAGGCGTAATTAACTCAGAGGAAGAACTTTATAATAGAATAAAAATGTCTGGGGATTATTATAAGGAAACATTTTCGGTGGATAATGTTTATGAACCAAATGGCCTTGAAATAAAGAGAGTTAATACATTTAACGGTGAACCAATAAGCGTCGATGAAGTTTTTGGATATATAGAACAAGAAAAACCTTTTACTGTTAAAGGTTATCAATTCACACTAAGAGGTGAAGAAGAAGCTCAAAGAGTTTATGTAACAAATGAAAAAATTTTTAAAGAAGCTATAGAGGAAGCAATAAAAGCCTTTGTAGGTAGTGAAAACTATGAGAAATATAAGAACGATGAGCAAGAAGAAATTGTTGATACTGGTAAAATTATAGAAACAGTATATGTAGAAGAAGATATATCTGTTAGAGAGATGAAAATACCCGTTGATCAGAAAATTTTTAATGATTCACAAGAATTAGCGCATTATCTTTTGTTTGCAGAAGATAATACGCAAGAAACTTACATAGTAAAAGACGGCGACACCATTGAAAGCGTATCTTTTGATCATGAAATAAGTGTCGAAGAGTTTATGATTAATAACCAAGACATTAGAAGCCCTAGGAGTTTATTGTATCCTGGTCAAGAAGTTCAAATAAGCCAAACAGATCCACAATTAAGGGTGGTAATGTTGGAGCACATAGTTGAAGACTTAGATAGTGATTATGAAACGGATTATATATTAGACCCTAATTTATATGAAAATCAGTCAACTGTTGAGCGAGAAGGAGAAAAAGGTGTTGTAAGAGTTTCACAAAAAGTTACTTCTGTAAATGGAACAATTACGATTGTATCTGATCCAGAAAGTAAAGAAGAAATTGTGGCGCCTGTTAATGAAGTTATTAGAATAGGACAAAGAAGAGTACCTACTAGAGTTGCCTATGGTGACTGGGTATGGCCTACTAATCCTGGATGGCGTTTAACTTCTAATTATGGATATCGAATCCATCCTATTAGAGGAACTCGTGAATTCCACAATGGTATTGATTTAGCAGGAACAGGACTTGGTTCTAATATATACGCTGCAAATAACGGCGAGGTTGTAAATGCAGGCTATTACTCATCGTACGGATTAACAGTAGTAATAAATCATAATAATGGATATTATACTTTGTACTCGCATCTAAATAAGATTAATGTAAATGTTGGAGATGTTGTTCAAAAAAGAGAAGTTGTTGGTTATATGGGACGTACTGGACTTGCAACCGGTGTCCACTTGCATTTCTCAGTATTTAGAGGAGCCCCATTTGGCGGTGGAGGTCAAACAATTAATCCATGGGATCTATATAGATAAGGGAATGCATTCCCTTTTTTCTATTTAAGGAGGAATAAGATGAAATTATCAGTTTTAGCATCAGGTAGTAAAGGAAATTGTACTTTTATAGACTTTGGTGACCTAAAAATTTTAATAGATGCAGGGATAAGTTATAAAAAGATTTTAAGTAGATTGAAAAACATTGGATATGAAGGGGTAAATATAGAATATGTATTTATAACGCATATACATGATGATCATGTCGCAGGGCTAAGACAGCTATTAAAAAAAACAGACGTAAAAGTAGTTTTAACGGCAAGCATGTATGATTATATTAAGAATATCCTTGATTTAGATCGAGTTGTTTTTATTAATGAGTCTATTTGCTTAAGAGAATTAAAAACAACAGTTTTAAAAGGATCTCATGACAGTGGCGATGTGAATTTATATGTATTTGAAAAAAATGGAAAAGAAATTGCTTATGTTACAGACACTGGATACATAAACGAAAAAAACTTCAAAAAACTTTTGAATAAAGATATATATATATTTGAAAGTAATCATGATGTAGAAATGCTTATGAATGGGAATTATCCACATCACTTAAAAAGAAGAGTTTTAAGTGATGAAGGGCATATGTCAAATGAAACAAGCGCCAAATACTTATGTAATTTTGTAGGTTCAAAAACAAAGTGTATTATTTTATTCCATTTGAGCGAAAATAATAATACCCCTGATTTAGCACTAAAAACATTGGAGCAAGGCCTTGTTAAAGTTAATAAGAAAGTAGATAAAATTATTATTTCTACTTTTGACAATAGTACTGAGGTTTGTGAAATATGATAAAATTAATAGTAGTTGGAAAAACAAAAGAAAATTACTTCAATGATGCAAGTGATGAGTATGTTAAAAGATTATCAAGATATGTGAATTTAAAAGTAATTGAAATAAAAGATAGTGATATCGAAGAAGAGTCAGAAAAAATAATGAAATCAATAAAAGAAAAAGATACCGTTATTGGCCTTGACATTAATGGAAAGCAGTATGACTCTGTGGAGTTATCAAAATTTATAAATAATAAGTTAGCTAGCAATACAAACATCACTTTTGTTATTGGCGGTTCTTATGGACTAGGGGAAGATGTGTTGAAAAGGTGTGATTATAAAATCTCTTTTTCAAAATTAACTTTCCCACATAAACTTTTTAAAATAATGTTTTTAGAGCAATTATATAGAGCGTTTAAGATTGAAAACAATGAGTCTTATCATAAATAACAGCTTTATTGCGTTTTTTCTAAAAAAAATATATAATTGTTATGGGTGATTAGATGGAAAATACAAAAAAAATACTTAATAAAGCAATGGAAGAGAAATATTCTATTCCACAATTTAATATAAATAACTTAGAGTGGGCTAAATTTATTTTAGAAGTCTGTGAAGAACAGCAATCCCCTGTTATTTTGGGCGTTAGTGAAGGGGCTGCAAAATACATGGGAGGATATGGCGTTGTTGTTGCTATAGTAAAATCTTTAATCGAAGAATTAAAGATAAACATTCCAGTTTGCTTGCATTTAGATCATGGTAGCAGCTTTGAAAGTTGTAAAAAAGCCATAGATTCTGGGTTTCCTTCGGTTATGATAGATGCTTCAAAATATGAGTTAGAAAAAAATATAAAAATTACTAAAGAAGTTGTTGACTATGCTCACAAAAGAGGAGTTACAGTAGAAGCAGAGGTAGGTCATATCGGCGGCGAAGAAGATGGAGTTGTTGCAGATGTAGCTTACGCCAAAGTTGAAGACGCTGTTGAATTATATAAACAAACAAATGTAGATTTATTTGCTCCTGCTTTGGGGAGTGTTCATGGACTTTATGATGGCGAACCGAAGTTAGACTTTATTAGAATGAATAAAATAAAGGAGTTAACTAGAATTCCCCTAGTATTACATGGAGGAAGTGGTATTCCGGACAATCTTATTAGAGAAGCTATTAATAATGGGATTTGCAAAATAAACATCAACACAGAGCTTCAAATAACGTGGCACAATGATGTAGTAAAATTCGTTACAAAAAATAAAGATGTATATGACCCAAGAAAGGTTATTAAATCTGGGGAAATTAGTCTAAAAAAAGCTGTTAGAGATAAAATAAAATTATTAGGTTCTAATAATAAAGCATAGGAGGAAACATGAAAAAAATCATTATAAGAGGCAAAAAAGAATTAAAAGGTGAAATAAGTGTAAGTGGAGCAAAAAATAGTGCTTTAGCGCTTGTTCCTGCTTCAATATTAGCTAAAGATAAAGTGACAATAGAGAATGTTCCAAATATCTCAGATATTGATTCTTTGTCAGAAATTTTAGATAATCTTGGTGCTAAAGTGAGAAGGGGAAACTCTACACTCGAAATAGACACTTCAAAAGTAAAAAAATTAGTTATTTCAGAAGATATTTCAAAAAAATTAAGAGCTTCATATTATTTTATGGGAGCCTTACTAGGTAGATATAGGGAAGTTGAAATGTATTTTCCAGGTGGATGTTCAATTGGCTCTAGACCGATTGACTTACATTTAAAAGGCTTTGAGGCTCTAGGCGCTAAAATTAAGGAAGATGGAAATAAGTATACTATAAGCGCAAAAAAGCTTAAAGGAAATGAAATATATTTAGATTTTCCAAGTGTTGGTGCAACTATTAATATTATGTTTGCTGCTGTTATGGCTGAAGGTGAAACAGTAATAGAGAATGCTGCTAAGGAGCCTGAAATATCTAATGTAGCAACTTTTTTAAATAATATGGGGGCCAAAATAACTGGAGCTGGAACTGCTGAAATAAGGATTACCGGTGTTAAAGAACTAAAAGGTTGTAACACTGAAGTTATCCCTGACAGAATAGAAGCTGGGACTTATGTTGTTTTATCTGCGATGGTAGGAAAAAATGTAAAAGTAAAAGATCTAATACCAAGACACCTTGACTCGTTACTAATTAAATTGTTTGAGTTAGGTTATGATGTTGATGATGAGGTTGACTCAATAACTGTTAAAAAGAGTAAAGTTGAAAGACCGGTTATTGTTAGGACTCAAGTTTATCCAGGGTTCCCAACTGATTTACAACAACCAATAACGCCACTTTTAATGATGATAAAAGGTACAAGTGAGCTTGAAGAAACAATTTATGAAAATAGATTTCAACACGTTCCATATTTAATCGATATGGGGGGGAAGATAAGAGTTAAAGGTCAAACAATTAAAATTACAGGACCAACAAAATTTAAAGGTACAACGGTTAGAGCAACGGATTTGAGAGCTGGAGCTTGCCTTGTTCTTGCTGCTTTATTTGCTGATGGTACAACCGTGATTGAGGATGCACAGCACATTCTTAGAGGATATGAAAATATAGTAGAAAAGCTTCAAAATATTGGAGCAGATATAAAAATAGAAGAAGTTTAATTTCTTCTTGCAAAACAATATAATTATTGTTATAATTAATAAGCACAAATTACTATGATTTAATTAAATCATGGCGGAAGGAGTAATACGTATGAAAAAAGAAAAAAGTATATCATTTGTTGATACTCATGTGAAATGCTCATGTGGTAGCGAGTTTGAAGTTAAATCAAACAAAGAGGAACTTCAAGTAGAGGTTTGTAGTAACTGCCATCCATTTTACACTGGACAACAAGGAAAAAGTAAAAAAACAGGAAATGTTGAGAAATTTAACCGTAAGTACGGACTTGAAAAGTAGAATATATCTACTTTTTTTGTATTTTATTGTTTTAAATAAATGTATCATGTTATAATATTAATGGAGATGATAAGTATGAAAAAACAATTTTTACCAATATTGTTAGGAAGCGATGCTAATGTATATGGGATGGCTAGATCATTTCATGAGGAATATGGTGTGATATCGGTTTCTGTTGGAAAAAAACGAACTGCAAAATATATAGAATCTAGTGAAAGTAAAATTGTCTTTTCGGATAATTGCGAAGGAATTCAAAATACCGAAGTTTTTTTGAAAAAAATGCTAGAAATATATAGAAAGCATCACCAAAACTATGAAAAATTAATTTTAATACCTTGTGGAGATCTGTATGCTAGGCTTATCATTCAAAATCAAAAGTTTTTAAGCAAGTATTTTTACACTTCGACTTTAAGTGAAAATCAAAGAGTGAGTTTAGAAGATAAGGACAAGTTTTATAAAACTTGTGAAAAGTATGGGTTAGACTATCCAAAAACAATGATAATAAATTTTGAAAGTAGGGAAAATTATGTTTTAGACATTGATTTCCCAGTAATGCTAAAAGCTGCAGATAGCATTTCTTACTCTAATATTAATTTTCCAGGCAAGAAAAAGGCTTATAAAATTGATAATTCTAAACAACTTGAGATAGCAATTTATGAGATATATAGTTCAGAGTATAGAGGCGATCTTATCATTCAAGAATATATTCCTGGTGACGATAGTTATTCATATGTACTAAACACATACTCAAATAGAAAAGGAAAAGTGAAAATGATGTCATTAGGACATGTTTTACTTCAAAATCCTTTTCCAACTGAAATAGGTAACTATGTTACTATTATGGCTGATCATGATAAAGCAATTTATGAAAAAATGAAAAAGTTTTTAGAATCATTTGGTTATGTTGGTTATGCAAATATTGATATGAAATATGATTATAGAGATAAAAAATATAAATTATTTGAAATAAATGTTCGTCAAGGAAGAAGCAGCTATTATGTTACAGGTGCGGGGTTAAATTTATCAAGGTTTATTGTTGAAGACTTAGTCTTAAACAAAGATAGTGAACCAGTTTATAATGAAAATGAGTGGTTATGGCACTCTATACCGAAAATTGTATTAATGCGTAAGATAAATAAGAAATGGAAATCGAAAGTTGAGAACCTCATTTTAAAAATGAAGTGTGGGGGAACTATTTTTTATAAAAAAGACATGAGTTTTAAAAGATTTTTGGTAGTCATGAGATTAAAGGCTACGGAGTATAGAAATTTTACAAAATATTATAAAAAAAATAAGTAGAGGTGTAATATGTTAGTTTCTTTAGGGTCTGATCATAGAGGTTATGAATTAAAAGAGTTAATAAGAAGATACTTAGTCTCAAAAGGCGTCAAAACCATTGATAAAGGGACTAATTCTGATGAAAGTGTAGATTATCCACAATATGCCCAAAGTGTAGGGAAATCTGTGTCTTCAAAAGAGTCTGATTTTGGAATTGTTATTTGTAAAACAGGGATAGGTGTTTCTATCGCTTGTAATAAGGTAAGAGGTGCAAGGTGTGCTAAAGTCCAAAGCGTAGATGAAGCTAAAATGTCGAGATTGCATAATGATGCAAATGTATTAGCTTTGTCATCAGATATTAAAATAGAAGATGCTATAAAAATTGTCGATATTTTCATAAACACACCTTTTTCGAACGAAGAACGACATAATAGAAGAGTAGAGATGATTGACAATGTCAGTTAAAGCAATGTTGTATTTATTGATTGTTCCAATTGTTGTGTGGGCGTTTGACAGTATAAACATTAACAAAATATTTAAAAAAAATAGAAACAATCAAGCAAAAATTGCATATTTAATATTAGTAATTGCAATGTCATATTTAGTAACAAATTTTTTCTATGATTTTTTCATATCAACTGCATCATAAAAATGTTATAATTATTCGAGAAAGAGGCGATGTCATGTTTGCAAAAGATATTGGTATTGATTTAGGTACCGCAAATATACTTATATATATTAAAGGGCAAGGAATTGTTCTTAATGAGCCAAGCGTAGTAGCTATAGATTCAGAAACAAAAAAAGCTTTGGCTGTTGGGTCTGAAGCTCGTGAAATGCTTGGGAGAACGCCAGGGAGAGTAAAAGCGATTAGACCGATGAAAGATGGCGTTATTGCGGACTTTGAAATTACCGAAATAATGCTAAATCACTTTATTAGAAAAGTCAATGGTAAAAGTTTTTTATCAAGGCCTAGAATTTTGATTTGCTGTCCATCGAACATTACGCAAGTAGAAAAAAACGCTATAAAAGAAGCAGCAGAAAGAACAGGTGCTAGAAAAGTTTTTTTAGCAGAAGAACCTAAAGTGGCTGCAATTGGAGCGGGGATGGATATATCTAAGCCGAGCGGAAACATGGTAATCGATGTTGGTGGTGGAACTACCGATATAGCAATTTTATCATTAGGTGGAATAGTAACATCTTCCTCGATAAAAGTGGCAGGAAACGTCTTTGATAATGACATAATTAAGTATATAAAAGAGAAATACAAACTTTTAATTGGAGATAGAACCGCAGAAGAAATAAAACTCACTATCGGAACAGTGTTTCCAAATTTAAAGCAAGACAAGATGGACGTAAGAGGCAGAGATTTGGTTACTGGACTTCCGCATACAATAACTATAACTTCAGATGAAGTTGAAGAAGCACTAAGGGAAAGCGTTTATATTATAGTTAATTCTGCAAAGTCAGTTCTTGAACAAACTCCTCCAGAGTTATCAGCAGATATAATTGACAAAGGGATTGTTATAACAGGTGGTGGAGCATTAATGGCTGGTTTTGACCAACTATTAGCACACGAACTAAAGGTTCCTGTATTTATGGCAGAAAGCCCACTTACTTGTGTTGCAGAAGGAACAGGGTTGTTACTTGACAACTTACACTTAGTAGATAAGTAGAAACCTTTGTAGGTTTCTTTTTTTGTGGTATAATTTTTGTAGGTGAAAAATTATGTTAGACGAAATCATTGTAAGAGCTTTAGCTATATCCTCATCAATTTTTATTTTTGTTACCTTGATAACACCTTATATAAAAGGTGTTGCTTTACATATAAATGCTGTTGATGTACCGGACAAAAGAAAAGTACATACTAAAATTATGCCAAGACTAGGAGGACTAGGTGTTTATCTAGGTTTTCTACTTGGTTTTATGTTGTTTGCAGAACCAAGTG
>SKFZ01000012.1 GCA_007117695.1 Bacilli bacterium | reverse complement strand
TTTCATTTTCTTTTCCACCCTACAGCTTTAACCTCTCGCAAAACAGTAGAAAAACGATAACGACTACGCACATTCTCAGGAACATAATCCACACGAACAAAACCATCCAACTCCAACTTCCTAACAGAAGTAGTCACAGAAGAATAATTATAGCCAGTAATATCACACAATTCCTTCATAGTAAAAATTTTTTTCTTATTAGAACCCAAAATACCTAAAATATCATTTTGTCCCATCAAAAAACACCTCCAAATTCTTATTCTCTAACAAAAAAGCAGACGCAACCCAATCGCCACGACAACACTTACAAACAAGATCTAACAACATAACTTTTTCCATTATTCATCCCCCATTTCTTTCAATAAAAAACTAAGTTCTGACTCTAAAAGATTACGATCCTTAGAATAATCATTATCAATCATAGACAACCTGTTCTGCAAAAAATTTATTCTACGAGCTTTACGCTTACGAGACAAAACAACATCAGCAGACAAATCCTCAATAATCAATCTATTAATGTAAGAAGAAAAAGACCTCTCAGACAAAGAATCCAAGTCTAACAAGTCAACAACCTCCTCACGCAAGTATATAGTAGTTCTACGCTCATTCATTGATAACACCCTTTTTTAAATTCCTCTAAAGCATCAAAGCAACCTTTATTATTATTTTCGTAACAAGAATAACAAACATAAAAGTTTAAAGACTTATTAAAAGCAAACTTTGGAACAAACTCCGAAAAAATATTTTTACAAACAGGACAAGATTCAGAAATTCTAATAGAAAAAGAATCATCAGAAACATTACTCTTTTTAAATTGTCCCAAAATAAATTTTATTTCAGAATTGGATAATTCAGAACCAGTACTATTCCTAAACAATTCGCAAACCCCGTCAAAATGATCATTAGAAAATCTATGCCTATTAACAAATAACCATCTTTTTTCTTTATCCACAGAAAAATCTTCTTTTTCAACAAAAGTTTTATTTTCCAAAAAATCTTTTTCTGCAGAAACAACCTCTAACTTTTTAACAGAATTAAACTCTTGGTCCAACATTTTTTCAACCCAAGAAGAAAAATTTAGTAATTCCATATTATTATCTATAACTTCTTTAAACCTATAGTCTAAATTAATCATTTTATTAAATTTTGCCACCAAAACCACCTTCTTGTTCAGAAAAACTCTCCCAATATTTTTTTTCAACCCAACGAGAAAAATTTATAGGATTATTTTTCAAATGTTCAATCATTTCTATAGATAAAGAAATGTTCTTAATTTTTTTCATTTTATACCTCTCTGATTCCTATTAATGAATCAATGTATGCTTTTCTAGACAACTTTTTTATGACATCAAAAGTTATGTCTTGAATTTCTTTTTGTTTCATACTATCACCTCAAAATATGATAATACCTACTTATATATAAATGTATGTTTTTATATATGTTTATTTATGCAATATTGTAATACTATAAAGGTATTACCTTTTGTTTTTTTAGAATGTAATACTATAAAGGTATTACCAAAGTAATACCATAAAGGTATTACAAAGGTAACACCCTAAAGGTATGAGAAAATATGGTATTACATTAAAGGTATTACCTTTTTACAAGGTTTATTTATAAAACCATATGTTTATTTATAAAGAAAAGGTAATACGTATTACCTCATACGTATTACTATAAAAAAAGGTAACCGTGTGAGTATCTCTATCTATATATATAGAATATATATATATATAGACTAAAAACCTATCATTAAACAAAATAAAAGGTATTACCTCATACGTATTAAGTATTACCTTTTTTTTTAGAAAGTAATATTTATTACATTATTACATTTTTTTTTTAGAATTATTAATAGATTATTAATTAAAAGTTTTTTCCAGGAAAACTTCACAGCTTCCTGAAAAAAAAGACGATATAAAAGAGGCGATGTTTGTTTAACGCTTCAGGGCAAAAAAAACACCTAAATTATTTAATCTTTATCAAGTTTATAAACTTTTTGGTACAATCCTTACATAATCTTTTGTACAATAAAGGAAACTTTAACATTTCACTCTTAACCTTTAATTTATCAAGGATTTTTTCGCTTTTTTCTAGATCAGTAATTTTTTCGCAGAACATCATTATTTTTTTATGACATTCTTTACATAATTGTTTTTCAAAATCTTCGCTTTTTTCTTTGCTTAATATATTATTCATCTTACACCTCTTGGCTTGCATTCATAACACACCATCATTATAGGTCTTACTTCGCTTTTGTCTTTATATTCTCCACAACAGCGACACTTTCTTTTATAAGTAATTTTTTTTCTTTCTCGCATTGTTCTTCCTTCTTTTTTTGTTTTATTGGATCTAAACTTTTTTTTACGTCATCCCAAGCTGTTTCTATAATTTTTTTGTTAGAATAAATTATTATGCTTATTCCTATGATGTGAACTAAAATTATTGATATTGCAGGACTTAATTGTTTGTTTATTAACATTATGCTTCCTATCATTAAGCTTATTATTAAAAGGCTTTTTAA
>SKFZ01000010.1 GCA_007117695.1 Bacilli bacterium | reverse complement strand
TTTTTTAAAAAGTAAGATCCCAGAAAGACTATCTGGTTGATAGGCTAGAGGTGGAAGCATGGTGACATGTTGAGCTGACTAGTACTAATAGATCGAGGATTTAATCCAATTATTGTTTTAATTTGATTAGATTATTTATTACATTATCTTAGTTTTCAGAGAATTATAAAAAAAATAAAAATTGTTAATTAAATTGGTAACGATAGCAAAGAGGATACACCTGTTCCCATCCCGAACACAGTAGTTAAGCTCTTTAACGCCGAAAATAGCCCTTGTGGTTAAGATAGGTAGTTGCCAATTTTTTTTATGGAATTTAATTTTAAATTAAATTCTTTTTTTGGTTAAAAGTTGTTTTTATACTTTAATTTATATATAATATTACAAGGTGATATAAATGGAAGCAAAAATTATATTAAACAATGAAGAAGATACAAAAAAATTGGCTAAGAAATTTGCTAAAAGCAAGTTTAAAAATATGATTGTTTGTCTTGACGGTG
The DNA here is from genome assembly GCA_007117695.1 of Bacilli bacterium. Taxonomy (GTDB): domain Bacteria; phylum Bacillota_I; class Bacilli_A; order RF39; family UBA660; genus CSBR16-113R1. The sequence continues at coordinate 65,247 of SKFZ01000010.1, read as the reverse complement.
ATTTAGGTAGTGGTAAAACATTTTTTTCTAAAAGTTTTGCCAAAGAAATAGGAATAAACGAGGCAGTAACATCGCCGACTTTTACAATTATAAAAGAATATGAGGGTAAAACTCCTTTTTATCACATAGATGTTTACCGTTTAAATGGTGACGTTGAAGGGATTGGTTTAGAAGAATACTTTGATAAAGGTGGTATTGTTTTCATCGAATGGTCCAGTATGATCAAAAACTTTCTTCCTAAGGAAAGGATTGAAATAGATATCAAAAGAATTTCTGAAACTAAAAGGGAATTAACAATTACTTCATACGGAGATAAATATGATAGATTGCTAGGAGAGGTTTTATGAATATATTATTTTTAGACTCATCGAATAAGGAGATCTTCGCTGCTGTTTTACGTGATGATAAAGTTTATGAAAAAAAACAAGTAACAAAAAATGATATTCCAGAAAAAATGCACATAGTATTAAAAGAACTAATTGATGAATCAAATATTAATAAAAAAGATTTTCACAAATTTATTGTTACTGTTGGCCCGGGTTCTTTTACTGGAATAAGGATGGCTGTAACGGTAATTAAGACTTATGCATGGGCAGTAGAAAGAAAAGTGGTTCCTATTTCAACACTTTTGTTTATGGCGACTACAAATGTTAAAACTAAGTATATTATGCCAGTTATTTTAGACCGCAATGGTGAAGCTTATGTTGCTATATATGATAATGAATTAAATTGTGTTATTTCTGATCAGAGGACTAATTTAAATGATTTTTTTGCTAAATATTCAAAAGAATTTGATTTAACTGTAGTATCAAACGATGAATTAGAAGGCATAAATAGCAAGAAAGTTTTAGTAGACGTAAAAAAAATATTTTCACATTACATTGATATAGAAGGCGAAAATGCACATAGTATTAAGCCTAAATATTTGAAAAATACTAATGCGGAGGAATCATTAAAAGATGATAAGAGAAGCTAAAGAAAATGATTTGAAAAAAATTAACTATTTTTTACAAAAATTTTCTAGTGATTATAAAATTAAAAAAATTTTAAGTTACAAAAGATATTTTTTGATTGATGACATTGCTTTTATGGGTATTAGCGTATTATATGATAGAGTAGAATTGGATTATATATATGTTGAAAAAGAAAAGAGAAATAAAAATTATGCATCCTGGATGGTTAAATATTTAATAAATTATTGTGATAAAAGTAAGTATAAAAATATTAGCTTAGAAGTTAATGTTAATAACTTGGCGGCCGTAAAACTTTATGAAAAATATGGATTTAGAGTTACAAAGAGAATTAAAAAGTATTATCAAGGAGAAGATGCGTACTTAATGGTAAGAGGTGAATTATGAAAAGAGAATATATATTAGCAATTGAATCATCTTGCGATGAGACAAGTGTTTCTATTGTGGAAAACGGAAAAAAAGACATTGCAACAGTTGTGTTATCGCAAATAGATATTCATAAAAAATTTGGAGGTGTCGTTCCTGAGGTTGCCTCTAGAAGTCATGTTGAAAATATAACTATCGTAATAGAGGAATGCCTTGAAAAAAGCGAGTTAACTATGGATCAAATAGATGCAATTGCAGTGACATATGGACCAGGGCTAATTGGATCGCTATTTATTGGGTTGCAAGCTGCTAAGACATTGAGTTTTTTATATGACAAGCCTTTAATTCCGGTTCATCATATTGCAGGTCATATTTATGCAAATAACTTAGAAAAAGAAATGGAGTTTCCTTTAATTGCTTTAGTAGTAAGTGGCGGTCATACAGATTTGATTTATATGAAAAATCACTATGAATTTGAAAAAATCGGTGGAACGCTTGATGATGCTGTAGGTGAGGCATATGATAAAGTTGCGCGAGTTATGGATATTGGATACCCTGGAGGTCCATTAGTTGATAAACTTGCTAAACAAGGGGAAGATTCATACAAATTGCCTATTCCTTTAGATGATGATAGTTTTGATTTTAGTTTTAGCGGGTTGAAAAGTGCTGTTATAAATTTAGTTCATAATGAATCACAAAGAGGAAATGAGATCGTTAAAGAAGATTTAGCCAACACTTTTCAAAATAGAGTTGTTGAAGTTTTGACTAAAAAAACAATTGCGGCAGCAAAAAAATATAATGTTAATAATTTAGTTTTAGCGGGTGGTGTAGCAGCTAATAGCGGACTTAGGGAAGAACTTGCATTACAGGCTAATAAAAACAATATTAATTTAATTATTCCCTCTTTCAAGTATTGTACAGACAATGCCACTATGATTGGGGCAGCAGGATATTTTGCTTATAAAAAGGGAATTAGAGCTAGCCTTAATCTAAACTCAAAACCAACCGATTCGATAAAATAAAGTAATGAAATGTAGTTTTTACATAATTATTACTTTTTTTTATTTTATTTTAGTGATAAAAATTAAAAAAGCAAGTCTTATAATTAATTTTTAAATATGTTATTATAAGTGTGGTGATAAAATGAATTTAGAAGGATTAAACGAAGTACAAAAAAAAGCAGTTACTAAAACTGAAGGACCACTTTTGGTACTTGCTGGTGCAGGAAGTGGTAAAACTAGAGTTCTAACTACTAGAATAGCATATATGATAAAAGAATTAGGTATCGATCCATATAATATATTGGCGATAACTTTTACTAATAAAGCAGCGAAAGAGATGAAAGAGCGAATTATAAATTTGATAGGCCCAAGTGCTTATGAGATGCAAATATCAACCTTCCATTCTTTTGGGCTTAGCATTATTAAAGAAAATTATGAAAAGTTGGAATATAAAAAGAACTTTACAATTTTTGATAGTGATGATTCATTAAGTGTTGTGAAAAAAATTATTAAAGAAATGAATCTTGACCCAAAACAATATAATCCAAGAGGTATTAAATCAAAAATAAGTAGTGCAAAAAATGAATTAATAACGCCTGAGGAATATGAAAAGTTTGTAACAAATGAATATGAAGAGTTAGTTTACAAAGTGTATAAGTCTTATCAAAAAAAATTAAAAGTAAATAATTCTTTTGATTTTGATGATTTGCTAATTATGCCTATAAAACTATTTAATGAGAATAAAGAAGTTTTGAAAAACTACCAAGAAAGATTTAATTATGTATTAATAGATGAATATCAGGATACAAACGAGGCTCAATATATTTTAACTAAGATGATTAGCGCTAAATATAAAAATATTTGTGTAGTGGGTGATGAGAACCAGTCAATTTATTCATTTAGAGGATCAAATTATCGCAATATTTTAAATTTTGAAAAAGATTATGCTAATTCAGAAGTTATTATGCTTGAAGAAAATTATAGATCTACTAAAAACATTTTAGAAGCTGCTAATGCGGTTATTAAAAATAATAAGCAAAGAAAAGACAAAAAGCTTTGGACAAGACAGGATGAAGGGGTAAAAATAAAATATAAAAGGCTAGTAGATGAAAAAGATGAGGCTTTTTTTGTTAAAGCGAAGATTAAAAGTTTGTTAGAGGATGGTGTAACTAGAAATAATATTGCTATTTTATATAGAACAAACGCTCAATCTAGAAACATTGAGGAAGTTTTGCTAGCGGAAAATATTCCATATAAAGTTGTCGGAGGATTTTACTTTTATCAAAGGAAAGAAATAAAAGATCTAATTGCCTATTTGAAGCTTATTCACAATAGTAATGATGATATTAGTTTACAAAGGATAATAAACGTTCCAAAAAGAAAAATTGGGTTAAAAACAATTCAAAAAATCCAAAGCCGTGCTAATGATTTAAATTCTAGTTTGTTTGATTCAATTGAAAGCGGAAAAGAGCTTGAATTCAAAAAAATAATTAACGATATAATTGCAAAAAAACCTAAACTTTCAATTACCGAATTAGTAGAAGAGGTTTTAGACAAAAGTGGTATGAGACAAGAATTAAAAAACGAAAAAACATTAGATGCTGAAATAAGGATTGAAAATTTAGAGGAGTTTAAATCTATTACTAAGTCTTTTGAAGAAAGATATGGTACAATAATGTTAGATGAGTTTTTAGAAGAGATTAGTTTAGTTGCGGACATCGAAGAATATAAAGATAAAAGAGATGTAGTAACTTTAATGACTGTTCATTCTGCTAAAGGGTTAGAGTTTGATTACGTGTTTGTAATAGGGCTTGAGGAAACAATTTTTCCACATAAAAATTCTTTGATGGATAATGAGCAGTTAGAAGAAGAAAGAAGATTATGTTATGTTGCTATAACTAGAGCTAAAAAAGAGTTGTTTTTATTAAATGCTAAGAGAAGACGTATTTTTGGGATGGACACGTACAGCCCACAAAGTCGTTTCATAGAAGAAATTGGTGATGAATTTTTAGAAAGTTTGAATTCTGAAAACGATGTTTCTATAAGTAATGCAAGAAATATTGATTCTAGCATTGAATATAAAATTGGTGATAATGTAACACACATAACTTTTGGTGAAGGAATTGTTGTTGCTATAAATAAAAGTATTTTAAGTATTGCCTTTCCACACCCATATGGTGTCAAGAGCATTATGAAAGGCCATAAAAGTATTAGGAAGGAGTAATTATGAGAAGATTTTTTGATTGGTTTGAAGGGGCTATGGAGCCCGTAAAGGAGTTCATTGTAGATAACCACAATAATATTGGTTTTTGGGTTATAGTGTTTTTCGGGGCCATTTTAATTTCAAAGTTTGTGTATAGTGAACTAAGTAGAAGATAATTAAAGCACGCAAGTGCTTTTTTAATTTTTATGAATGTGGTATATTTATAGTAGGAGGATCACATATGAAAAAAGGGTTTACACTAGTCGAGTTACTAGGAGTTATTGTTATTTTAGGAATTATTTCACTCATAGTAGTTCCGCCTATTATTAATCAAATTAGAACTATAAGAACAAGTGTCGGTGATGATACTTTAAAGCTTATTTACGCTTCTACAAGGAGATATATGGACGATAACAGAGATCAATATCCGTTGATTGAAGACAGGGAGTATTGTATAACTCTTCGTCAACTTTTTAATTCAGGGATATTACCAAGTCCACTTTTAGATCCAAACACAAATGAAGAAATATCAGAGTTAAAAGAAGTTAAAATAAAAATAAATGAAATCGATAATATTGAGTATGAACTATTAAACCAAGGCAAGTGTGGATATATAGATCCATCAGGTGCTTCAAGACCTGAACTAGTCGAGGGTATGCTACCAATAATGTATGATGAAGAACAAGATACATGGGTAAAAGCGGACCTTAATTCGCGTTGGTATGACTACAGTGATAAAATGTGGGCCAATGCTGCTTTGTTAACAGCTACTAGCAGGGGTTATTATCAAAACATTTCACCTGGTGAGGAAGTTGATGACGAAGATGTATTAGCATACTTTGTTTGGATACCAAGATATAGGTATAGAATTTTAAACTCAAGTTTTTCAGCAATGGCATATGAAGATGTAATGTTTGATGTGATTTTTGAAGGAATATCAACCGAAAAATCACTTGGAAATTTAGAAAATGAATGGTTAACTCATCCAGCATTTAGCTTTGGTGAAGATGAATTAAATGGGTTATGGGTTGGAAAATATACAACCGGATTTGAAGGTGCTACTACTGCTGCTGAAGGTGTTGTTAGTTCGCCTGAACTTGATAGCGCAATAATAAAACCAAATAGTATTATGTGGAGAGGAATTGAGTTATCTAAAGCCTTCGTTGTTGCAAGAGATTTTAATGAACATGGTAATATATATGGATTGAATGGAGATGAGGCTGAGTCAAGGCTTTTAAGAAATATAGACTGGGGAGCAGTAGTGTATTTATCAAGGTCTGTATACGGTAGTGACGAACAAATATGGTCGAATAGAAATAACTCGTTTTTAACTGGATGCGCTTCTGATTCGGCACTTGGGCCAGCTAATTCTGATTGCAACCAATACAATAGTGAAAATGGACAAAAAACAAGTACCACAGGGAATGTGTATGGTGTTTATGATATGGCTGGTGGGGCTTATGAATATGTAATGGCTGGAGTCAAAACATCGGGAAATGAGTCACTTAGAATATCGCAATCTGGTTTTACATCTGATGAAGAATCCGCTAGCGAACTATCTCCAAATATAAACAATCCTTCTTTAGAACCTCTTATAGATAAGTATGATTTTAATGATGACATAGAAGACTTCTCACATAGTAAATTAGGTGATGCTCTTGGGGAAACTTTTAATTGGGAAGATGCTTTAATGGTAGCTGCTAGAGGAGACCATGATAATTCTTGGTATGTTAGGGGTGGACTTAACAGTTTGGACCCTGGGGCTAGTATATTTTCCTTTACTGCTGTCAATGGTGGTGCTAGTTCATCAAGAGGCTTTCGTATTGCTATTCATAACAAATAAAATTAAAACAGTATTTTTATACTGTTTTTTTGTTATAATATAAGTAGGTGATACAAATGAGTAAAAAAAGAATTAAGGAATTAATTGAAAAATTGAATAAAGCTTCATATGAGTATTATATTTTAGACAATCCGACTATAAGTGATGCTGAGTATGATATTTTATATAACGAGTTAAAAGGATTAGAAAAAAAACATCCAGAATATGTTTTGGAAGACTCACCAACTCAAAGGGTTGGGGCTGGAGTCAAAGAAGAATTTACTAAAGTTAAGCATCTATTTCCAATGCTGAGTTTGGATAATGTATTTAATTTTGATCAACTAAATTATTTCGACAGTGTAGTAAAGAAAGAGTTTTCAAAAGTTGACTACACTGTTGAGCCAAAATTAGATGGACTAGCAGTTTCATTGTATTATGTTAATGGTGTTTTAAAAAGGGCGGCTACTAGAGGTGATGGTACTATAGGTGAGGATATCACCGAAAATGCCAAAACTATAAAAACGATTCCCCTTTCTTTGAAAGAAAGCATTACTACAGAAGTAAGAGGCGAAATATTTATGAATAAAGAATCGTTTAAAAAACTTAATGAAGAACGTGAAAAAAATGGCGATAATTTATTTGCAAACCCGAGAAATGCTGCTGCTGGAAGCGTTAGGCAATTGGATAGCAAAATTACTGCTTCAAGAAACCTTGAATGCTCGGTATATCATTTAGTAGAGCCAGCAAAATATGGTATAAATTCCCAATACGAATCAACTAAATTTTTAAATGAAATTGGATTTAATGTTAATGAAGAAATAAAAATTTGTAGCAACTTAAATTGTGTTGAAAACTATATTGAGGAAATGACAAAAAAAAGAGAAGAGCTACCTTATGATATAGATGGAGTAGTCGTGAAAGTAGATAGTTTTTCACAGCAAGCAGAATTAGGGTTTACATCCAAATTTCCAAAGTGGGCTACTGCATATAAGTTCCCGGCTGAAACTGCTTTGACAAAGCTTTTAGATATTACTTTTACCGTTGGAAGAACAGGTAAAGTCACACCAAATGCAATTTTAGAACCAGTTAAAGTTGCCGGTTCAACTGTTAGAAGGGCAACCCTTCATAATGAAGGTTATATTATTGATAGAGATATAAAAATAGGTGATTATGTTTACATAAGAAAAGCAGGGGATGTTATTCCAGAAGTTTTCAAAGTGGAACTTTCTAAAAGAGATAATGTTAAAGCCTTCAAAATGGCCAAAAATTGTCCTGTTTGTGAAAGTGAGCTATTTAAAAATGAAGAAGACCCTATTCATTATTGCATTAATATAAATTGTGATGCTCAAAAACTAGAATCAATTATCCACTTTGTATCACGACCAGCCATGAACATTGATGGACTTGGAGAACAAAATGTTAGAAGATTTTATGAACAAGGGTTTTTAACAAAAATAATTGATATTTATTATTTGAAAGACAAAAGAGAAAATTTAATTAAAGAAGATAGACTTGGCGAAAAAAGTGTTGATAATTTAATTAAAGCAATTGAAGAAAGTAAGAAAAACTCTTTGGATAAGGTTTTGTTTGGACTTGGAATTAGATATGTAGGTTCTAAAACTTCGAAAATATTGGCGAAGAAGTTTAAAAATATCGATAATTTGATTAAAGCAAGTTATGATGAATTATTATCAATTTATGAAATTGGAGATAAAATTGCTAGTAGCATAGTTGAGTATTTTAGTAACGATGAGAACAAGAAAAATATTGATCAATTAAAATCCGTTGGTATAAATTTCACATTTGAATCAGAAGAAATCTCAGATAAATTTGAGGGGATGGTTTTTGTAATAACTGGCAACCTAGAAGGGTTTAAAAGAGAAGAGTTAAAAGAAATATTAGAAAAAAATGGTGCTAGAGTGTCTTCAACGGTGTCTAAAAATACAAGTGTAGTGATTTACGGGCATTCTCCTGGAAGTAAGTTAGAAAAAGCTAAAACACTTGGAATTGAACTTTGGGATGAAAAAACGTTAGGTGAAAAATTATGAGCAAAATAAGTTTTGATGATTTCTTAAAACTTGATATTAGGGTCGGTGAAATAATCAGAGTTGAAGACTTTGAAGGATTGAAAACAAAAGCATATAAGGTTTGGGTTGATTTTGGAAGCTCGATAGGTATAAAAAAAAGTAGTGCCCAAATTTGTGAACTATATAATAAAGAAAATTTGGTTGGCAAAAATGTTTTGGCAGTAATTAATTTTGAAAAAAAGCAAATAAAAAACTTCATGTCAGAAGTTTTAATATTAGGTGTTTATAGTGATGCGGGTGTTGTTTTAATAACTCCTGATAAGAAAGTAAAAAAAGGAGATAAACTAGGTTAGTTTATCTCTTATTTATTTGTTAAACGATAGAAGTTTATTGATGGTCTATTAAATAATCTAAGTTGCATCCTTGTTGTGCCGACACCGCTTGAAATATAAAGTTCCGTGTTATTTACTATATATTTATTTTCAAAGTATGTTTTAGCCCCTTCTGGTAAAATTATCGGACCTATAATTGGCAGTCTAACTTGACCGTTTAAAGAATGACCTGCTAAAACAAGATCAAATTTATTTAAATCTAATTCATTTACTAAATCGGGCTCGTGAATCATTAAAATATGATAATATTCGTTTTCATCTTCTTTTAAAAATTCATTTGTAGCACTCATCTTACTTTCTAAATCATTGCTTTTATTAGTTGACGAAAGACCGGTTAATAAAATGGGCGTTGTATTATTTTTGTAAATAGTTTCGATTTCATCATCTAATAAAGTGAAATTTGATTTTTTTAAAATTTCATAGTAATTATCATTTTCCACATCATGTTTTCCAGTTATAGCATAATTCCCAAGATTAGGTTCTATTTTTTGAAAAGCACTTATTATAGTGTTTTTTTCGTTTGAACTTAAGTCAATAGTTCTATCTATTAAGTCACCAGTAAACAGTACTATATCTGGGCTGATATAATTTATTTTATTAACAATGTCCTCAATCTCATTTATTCCTACAGATGTTCCGTAATGTAAGTCTGATATATGAACAATTTTAAAACCGTGAAAATCATCTAAAATTTTTTCATTAGTTATTTTGTACTCTTTTACAAATAATCCGCTAGTCGCCACTAGTCTTGCATATAGGAAAAATGAAATTACTAAAACAAAGAAAATCACTAATAATGTAAGTAATTTTTTGTTCTTATTTTCCATATTTAAATTCCTCCAAATATCATCGCTATAATTTGAAGAGAAACTAAAACACCATTATGAACAAAATGTATTCCCATCGGAACAAAAATATTTTTACTTTTTACTAAAAGATAAGCAAATATTAGGCCTGGGATAGTATAAGCAGGTAAAAAAGGCAGTTGACTAATTATATCATTTGAACTGATTATATGGACAACACCAAATGATAGTCCAGATAGCAATATAAATAATTTGTCGTTTAATATAACTTGTCTAAAACCTTGTCTAAACACTAATTCTTCTGTTAAAGGAGCAAAAAAAACTGCTGAAAAATACATATAAACAGGCATATCTCTAAGTAGTCCTAAAACATTCTCTTGGTTTTGGGCTATTCCATCTGAAAATGGTATTATCAAAAGATTGCTAAGAGCCATTCCTATTAAAATATAAAACCAATATTTGAAATATTTTTTAAAATAGGACTCGTGATTTTCAAGCAGGTCTAGTAAGTCTTCCCACAAGCGCTCCTTGAATATATATATTAAAACCAAGGCCAAAAATGTTTGTCCCAAGAGCAATAGTATTGTTCTCATGATACTACCTTCAATATTAAAAATAATCAAGGGTAGTGCAATTATAAATTGCCCTAGCAAGAAAACCCCCAACGAAGCAATTCCTAGCGAGGCGCTTTTTGCATATTTTTTTAAGTCAAAAGTGTTACTTTTCATATTATCATCTCCATATAATAATCATTATAACAAAAAAAAGCATTAATGTTCAATTTAATTTCCATTTACATCTATTTTATGTTATAATATTTGTATCTAGAGTGGGGGATTTCTCCACTCTTTAATCTAGTCGTGGAGGGTAAATGTGGATATAGAAAAAAAAGTGAAAAAAATGGTAGAAAATAAAATCAATGAACTGGGATTTGTTTTAGATGGTGTAGATTATTTAAAAGAAGAAGGGCTTAATATTTTGAGAATAACTATAGATAAATCAGGATATGTTAATTTAGAGGATTGTGAATTAGTTAGTAAAGCAATAGATCCGATGTTTGATGAAGACTTGATAGAAGAAAGCTACATTCTTGAAGTGAGCTCTAAAGAAAAAGGAGAAATAGAAGATGGACAATAAAGCGTTTAAAAAAGCAGTAGAAACAGTTGTTTCTGAAAAAGATATTAGTGAAGATGTAATATATGATGCAATGGAATTAGCATTAACATCGGCATATAAAAAAAATTATAATGCTATGTCAAACGTTAGAGTAGATATTAACAGAAGTACTGGGGATATTAAAGTTTTTTCGGTAAGAACTGTAGTTGAAGATGGATATAGTGAAATTGAAAAAGATCAAATTGTTGAAGAAGAAGATAGCGTTGAAGAAATTGAACCAATCGTTCCAATTGAACTTTCAGAAGCAAAAAAAATAGTTCCTACTATCAAAGTTGGAGAAACTATTGAAGAAGAAGTTACACCATATGATTTTGGACGAGTAGCAGCATCGACTGCTAAGCAAGTTGTAATTCAAAAAATTAGAGAAGCTGAAAGAGAAAAAGTTATTGAACAATTCCAAGATAAAGTTGATGAATTATTAGTTGGTAAGGCTTCTATGGAAGATGCCAAAAACTATTATATAGACTTAGGGAAAGCCCAAGGAGTTTTACCAAAAACAGAAATTATACCTGGTGAAAACATAAAAATGGGTTCTAGTATAAAAGTTTATGTTACTAAAGTTGAATCTACAACTAAAGGGCCTTTAATTTTACTATCTAGATCACATTATGGTTTTGTTAAAAGACTTTTTGAAAAAGAAATTCCAGAAATAAACGAAGGAGTTATTTTAGTGTATAGTGTCGCTAGAGAAGCGGGGGTTAGAACTAAAATTGCTGTTTATTCTGAAAACCCACGTGTTGATGCAATTGGTTCATGTGTAGGTGAACGAGGTAGTAGAATTTCAAACATTTTAAATGAATTAGGTAATGAAAAAGTAGATATCATACCATATGATGAGGATAAAGTAACCTTTATTAAAAATGCATTAAGTCCTGCTAAAGACATTTATGTTTTTTTAGCAAGTGAAGACTCTAGTGAGGCTCTTGTTATAGCAAATGATGAAAATTTATCGCTTGCTATAGGTAAAAAAGGAATAAATGTTAGGCTTGCAGCTAGATTAACGAAACATAAATTAGACATTAAAACTTACGAAGAAGCTAGAGAAATGGGAATTAACATAAAAGAAGAAGAAAGTTAGGTGGTTAGATGAAAAAGCGCAAAGTGCCAATGAGAAGTTGTGTTGTGACTAAAGAAAGATTACCTAAAATGGAATTGGTTAGAATTGTTAAGAACAAAGAAGGGGATATTTTTGTTGATGAAACTTCTAAAGCTAATGGGCGAGGCGTGTATTTAAAAAAAGATGCCCTAGTGTTTCAAAAAGCAAAAAAAACAAAGATTTTAAATCGCTTTTTTGAAGCTGAACTATCAGATTCAATATATGATGATTTAGATAAATTAATAAAACAATAAGGAAAGAGGTGATTTTTATGATGAGTGTCTTAGAATATGCAGAAGATGTTTCAAAGTCAGTTGAAGAGATTTTGAATTTGTGTAGTAAATTAGATATTGATGTTTCTAATGGAGAAGATATGCTTAATGATGAAGCAATAACATTGCTTGACAATAATTTAGAGCTTGAAGTAGAAGATGACACTGATGATGAAGAATTAGAAGAGGAAGTAGTGAAAAGTGCTACTAAAGATGTGAAAAAGTCGTCTAAAATAAGCAGACCAAACAAAGCAAACAAGGAAGAGTTTATGGCTCAAAAAAAAGAAATTTATAAAAAGAGAGATAAACTTAGTTCAGACGATATTACTTGTGACAATAGAATTGTTCTTTATAAAGATGGTATGACAATAAAGGAACTTTCAGACGGTCTTTTAGTTTCGTCAGCAGAAGTTATTAAGAAATTATTTTTACTAGGAAAAATTGTTAATGTAAATACAACTGTTACTTTTGAAGAAGCAGAATTAATAGTTTCAGATTATGATAAAGAACTTAAAAAGCAAGAGTGTGCAGACATTACTAATTTTGAAGAATTTGTTGCATTTGATAAAGAAGAAGATTTGGTTGAAAGAGCGCCAGTTGTAACTATTATGGGGCATGTTGACCATGGTAAAACAACTCTTTTAGACACCATAAGAAAAACAAGTGTTGCTGAAGGTGAGGCTGGAGGGATTACTCAATCAATCAGCGCATATCAAACTGAGTATAACGGCAAAAAGATAACGTTTATTGATACACCTGGGCATGCGGCATTTACAGAGATGCGTGCTAGGGGAGCAAGTATTACTGATATTGTTATTATTATTGTTGCTGCAGATGATGGTGTTATGCCACAAACTAAAGAGGCGATAGATCATGCAAAAGCTTCAGGTGTACCAATTATTGTTGCAATAAATAAAATGGATAGACCAGGCGCAAATAGTGAGAGAATTATGACAGAACTTAGTGAATACGGTCTTATGCCAGATGAATGGGGTGGAGATACTTTGTTTTCTAAAGTTGTAGCAATTAATGGTGATGGAATTGATGCATTACTAGAAAACATTTTACTAATTTCAGAAATGCAAGAATATAAAGCAAATCCAAATAGGTATGCTCTAGGTACGGTTGTTGAATCAAGGCTAGATAAATGTTTAGGACCAGTGGTGACGCTTTTAATTCAAAATGGAACACTTAGGCTTGGAGATCCTTTAGTTGTAGGTTGTTATTACGGTAAAGTAAGAACAATGAGAGATGATTTAGGCAATGACATAGCAAGTGCTTCTCCATCTCAACCAGTCGAAATAACAGGTTTGAATGGAGTTCCTTTTGCAGGTAATAAATTTATGGCTTTTGAAAATGAAAAAGAAGCAAGAAATGTCGGCGAAATTAGGAAGAAAGAATCTAGAATGAAAGAGCAGGCACCTAAATCGACTTCGATCAGCTTAGAAGATGTTTTTTCTAAAATAAAGGAAGGCACTAAGGAAGTGAATGTTCTTGTTAAAGCAGATGTTCATGGTAGTGCTGAAGCTATAAAAGCTACGCTTGAAAAATTAGAGCTTGAAGAAGTTAAGTTAAATGTAGTTAGAAGTAGTGTTGGAGGAATTACTGAAAGTGATATCGTTTTAGCAAAAGCTTCGAATGCTGTAATCATTGGTTTTAATGTTAGGCCAAACAAAAAAATTCAAGACTATGCAAAACATAATGGAGTTGAAATTAGACTTTATAATATAATTTATAAAATTGTTGAAGACATGGAACAAGCTATGAAAGGGATGCTAGAGCCGGTATTTGAAGAAAAGGTTTTAGGATCTGCAGAAGTGAGACAATTATTTAAGTTTTCTAAAGTTGGAACAATTGCAGGAAGTTATATTATAGATGGAAAAGTCAAAAGCAAATCAAAGGTTAGAATAATTAGAGATGATATTGTAATTTACGATGGTATTATAGAGTCTATACAAAGAGAAAAGGATACTGTAAAAGAGGTTAAAAAAGGACTTGAGTGCGGTATTACTATTGAAAATTATAATGATATTAAACAAGGTGATATTATTGAATCGTATGAACTTGTTGAAGTAGAAAGGTAGTGTTAATATGAGTCTTAAAGTTGAACGTTTAAATAAAAGTTTTATGCGAGAAATTAGTATGATTTTAGCAAGTGAAGTTAAAGATGAAAAAGTTAAAGATGTAACAATCACTGATGTTAAAATTACAAGTGATTTGAGTATAGCTAAAGTTTATGTTAGAGTGTTAAACGATGAAGAAAAGGATGATGTGCTAAAAGGTCTAGATAGAGCTAAGGGCTTTATTAGATCAAAACTTTTCGAAAGACATGATATGAAGCATATACCCGAGTTGAAATTTGTTTATGACGAATCAGTAGACTATGGAAATAAAATCGAAAAAATTATCGATTCATTGAATGATTGACAATAATTGAGATGATGATATAATTAATTTAAATTAATTGGCATTGATATGTGAAAAGTAGCTTAATAATTTTTTTAAAGAAAGAGCATGGTAGTGTGAATGCTTAAATGTTATTAAATGAATTACACACGTGGAGCCAAATCGTTAACTTGCGTTAAAAGTATAAGAGCATAAAATATTATGAACTAAGGTGGTACCGCGGGTTACACTCGTCCTTGGGCATAATATTTTTTTGTTTAAATAAAAGGAGGAAAAAGAAAATGAAATTATTTGAAGATTTAAAATACAGAGATATGGTAGCAAATAAAACTAGTGAGGATTTAATTGATAAGTTAAATAACGAAAAAATGACTTTTTATATTGGTACTGATCCGACTGCCGATAGTTTACATATAGGTCATTTAATGTTTTTAATTTTAGCAAAAAGATTACAAAATTATGGGCATAATCCTATTATTTTAGTAGGTGGGGCAACTGGTTTGATTGGGGATCCCCGACCTAGTTCGGAAAGACCAATTGTTTCAAAAGAAGTTATTGAAAGTAATTTCAATTCGCTTAGGAATCAAATTCAAGGTTTATTTGGATTTAAAGTGGTGAACAACTACGACTGGTGTAAAGATATTAATTTTATTGACTATTTGAGAGATTATGGAAAGTATTTTCCTGTCCCTTATATGCTTGCTAAAGATGTAGTGAAAAGTAGGTTAGAAGTGGGTATAACGTATACTGAATTTTCATATATGATTATGCAAGCTCTTGATTTTCTTTATTTATACGAAACAGAAAATTGTGCACTTCAAATTGGCGGACAAGATCAATGGGGTAACCTTACATCAGGTGTGGAGTTAATTAGAAAAAAACTTGGAAATCAAGTTTTTGCCATGACTTATCCATTAATGACAAATTCAGACGGTTCTAAAATAGGTAAAAGTGAAGGGGCAACAATTTGGTTAGACAAAGAAAAAACTTCTAGTTATGAGCTTTATCAATTTTTCTTAAACACCGAAGATGAAAAAGTTGTAGATTATTTGAAAAAATTTACTTTCTTAAATAAGGAAGAAATTGATGAACTTGAAATCTCTTTAAAAGAAGAGCCTCACTTGAGAAAGCCGCACAAAATATTAGCGGAAAGTGTAGTTAGAGATTTGCATGGAGAAGAAGAACTTGAAAAAGCTTTAAAAGTTACAAAAGTTTTATTCGATGAAAAATATGAAACATTAACTTTAAATGAACTTTTAGTTGCATTTAGGGGTGTTGATTCAATAAATATTAATGGACCAAAACTTTTGGTAGATTGCTTGATTGAATCTAAATTAGCCAGCAGCAAGAGAGAGGCAAGAGAATTCATCAAAAATGGATCTGTTAAAGTTAATGGCATTAAGGAATTAGATGTTGAAAAAGTTTTGAATGCTGAAGATATGCTTAAAGAAAGTGTATGTATATTAAAAAGAGGGAAGAAAAAATATTCATTAATTAAGTGGCAATAAAAAAAAACACGTTAAACGTGTTTTTTTGTTATCTGTTGTAATATTCAACGATTAGAGCTTCATTAATATCTGAATTTAGTTCGCTTCTCTCAGGGTATCTTACAAAAGTTCCTTCAAGCTTAGCGTCATCAAATGTAACAAAATCAACTCTTTGATTCATAGCTTCTAATGAAGCTTTGATACTTGGATGGTTAATTGATTTTTCTTTTATTCCAATAACATCATTAGGTTTAATTCTGTATGATGGAATATCAACTTTATTACCATTCACTAAAATATGTCCGTGATTTACTAATTGTCTAGCACCTTTTCTTGTGTTAGAAAAACCAAGACGATAAACTACATTGTCTAAACGACTTTCCAACAATTTTAAGAAATCTTCACCATGAACGCCTTTAAGTTTAGAAGCATCTTCGAATGTTCTTTTAAATTGTCTTTCGCTAAGTCCATACATAAATCTAACTTTTTGCTTTTCTTGTAGTTGGATTCCGTAGTTCGACATTTTTTTAGATCTTTTTTGTCCGTGTTGACCTGGCTTATATGGCTTTTTCAAAAGCTCTTTACCAGTTTCAAGAATAGAAAAACCAAATTTTCTTGATTTTCTATATTGTGGACCTGTGTATCTTGACATTTAATCCCTCCTCAATAATTTTTTGCTTAAACATTGAGGTTAACTCGCCAAATAATAGGGTGTTTATTTTTGAATTTTCGCTTTGCAGCACAAGTTACTCAAATGACCTTTTAGGTAATAAACACGTTACTATTTTCAAGCTAACGCTGCTAATGAATACGCATAAACAATTATATAGGTTTTCGCTTAAATAGTCAACCTAAATCAAGGAACAAAAAAAGATGTAAAAAATTTGATTTTATGATATCATTATTATACGAGGTGGTAGAAATGGACGCTATTATGTTATTCATGTTTTCGATGTTTTTGCTAGCTATAATTTTAGTTGTAATTGTACTAAATATAATACAAAGCATTTCTAATAAAAAGGTAAAGAAAAACTTAGAAAAGTTAGAAATAGATAAAAATGATATTGAAGGAACACCAATTAGGTCAGAACTTGCAAAAATAGACTCATTTTTAAAAAATGAAAAATTAGAAAACAAATATAATAGTTGGCGAGCAAGGCTTGACTTGATTCAAAATGAGGAATTACCAAAATTGGCAGATATGCTTATTGAAGCTGATCATGCTGTAAACCAAAATGGTTATAATAGGGCAACCCATAAAATAGTTAAGTTAGAGATGGAAATTTATAGAGTTCGTGAGACTGCTGAGAAGTTATTAGATGAAATAAAAGAAATAACAACTTGCGAGGAGAAAAACCGTTCTATAATAACTGGTTTGAAAGCTAATTATCGTGATTTATATAAAAAATTTAAAGATACTGAAAAAGATTTTGGTTCTATTAAGAAGCCTGTTTCAATACAATTTGAGAACATAGCATATAAATTTGATGATTTTGAAAATGCTATGGAAAATAATGAGTATAGCGAAGTTACTACAATTATAAAATCAATTGATGATACATTAAAGCATATGGAAGTTGTCGTTGATGAAGTACCGAATATTGATTTACTAGCTAATGATTTAATTCCTAAAAAAATTAATGAAGTGGAAAAAGTTTATCACAAAATGTTAGAAGAAGGGTATCCACTGGATTACTTAAATGTTGATTATAATATTGAAGAAGCAAAGAAGAAAATTGCAGACATTTTAACTAGAGCCAACATTTTAAATTTAGAAGATAGTCTTTTTGAACTTAAGTTATTATTAGAGTATTTTGATGGTGTTTTCGATGATTTTGAAAGAGAAAAAATTAATAGAAAAAATTATGAGGAAGCAAACAAAACATTTAAAGAAAAACTAGATAAAATCAATAACTTGATGAAAGAAATTTATTCGCAAATTGACGATATAAAGAATGTATATAATTTTTCGGATGATGATATGAGTTTGTTAGAGGAAGTTCATAGTGATGTTGAAAAATTGAATGAAGATTATAAACTTTTAAAAAATCATACTAGTAATAACACATTTGCTTATTCTAAGTTGACTAGTGAAATTGAAGATTTGAAAGTAAGGCTTGTTGAAATTGAAGATAGACTTGATAATTCACTTGATGCAATTGGGACGATGAGAGAAGATGAACTGAGAGCTAGACAACAATTAGAAGAAGTTAAACAAATTTTAAAAGAGTCTAAAAATAAAATAAGAGAATATAATTTCCCAGTTATTCCAAGAAGTTATTTTGTCGAATTAAATGAGGCTCAAGATGCTATTAAAGAAGTGGTAAAAGAACTTAAAAAAACACCTATTACAATTAGTGTTTTAAATACTAGAGTTGATACAGCTAGGGATTTGTCGCTTAAATTATTTTCTAAAACTAAAGATTTAATGAAAACTGCTAAATTTTGCGAAATGGCGATTGTATATGGTAATAGGTATAGAACAAATACTGAAGAACTTGATAAAAATCTAACTGTATCAGAATCACTCTTTTATAAAGGTGATTATTATAAGTCTTTAGAAGTGACTATAAATGCTTTAAATCGTGTTGAACCAGGTATATATGACAAATTATCATCATTTTATAAAGAGGATTAAAAAAGTGTGACAAAACACTTTTTTTTTGCTAAAATTGTAATATAGAATAGGGGTTATAATATGAAGGGCAAAATAAAAATAAACTATAAAAACTTAGAGTACAAAGAATATAATCATTCTGTTAGTTTAAGAGAAGTTGCAAAAGATTATCAAAGCAAATATGAATATCCTATATTAGTAGCCTCTTTAAAAAACACCTTATGCCATCTAAGTGAAAAGGTTCATTCAGATTCATTAGTTGATTTTTATGATAGGTCATCTAAAATAGGTAATATTGCTTATGAAAGAACTTTGCATTTTATGTTAGTATTAGCTGTTAAGAAAATGCTCGGAGAAGATCGAGACATAATTATAGAACACTCTATGGATAAGGGGGTTTATTGTGAAATACCTGGGATAGTAATAACTGAAAAGTTGTTGGATGATTTAGAAAAAGAGTTAAATAAGATAATAAAAAAAGACTTACCTATTAAAAAGATGCAAGTAGCCCGCGTCGAGGCGATTGAGTATTTTAGAAAGAAAAAACAAAATGACAAAGTAGATTTACTAAAATATATAAGTAATAGTTATGTAACATTGTTTAAGTTAGATAATATTTTTGATTATTTTTTTATTGATTTAGCAGAATCTACGGGTGCTATAGATGAATTTAAACTTGCTAAAACTAGCGAGAGAGGGTTTGTAATTAATTATCCAGACTATGAGAACCCAGAATATACTAGCGATTATAACCACAATAAAATATTGTTTGATTCTTATATAAAGTATACTGATTGGGGAAAATTTATTGGAGTAAGTAATGCTCCAGAACTTAACAAATTAATATCTAAAGGAAAGTATAAAAACTTTGTTAATGTTTGCGAAACTTATTATGAAGAACAACTT
This sequence comes from Bacilli bacterium, assembly GCA_007117695.1. Taxonomy (GTDB): domain Bacteria; phylum Bacillota_I; class Bacilli_A; order RF39; family UBA660; genus CSBR16-113R1. The sequence continues at coordinate 45,699 of SKFZ01000010.1, read as the reverse complement.
GGAACAGTTGCTGATAAAATATATAAGCATCATAATAACATTAAGCTAGTTCTTTTAGCAGGTCCGACATCCAGTGGTAAAACTACTACTGCTAAAAGGTTAGAAATATATTTAAACAGTAGAGGGCTTAGAACTCATCAAATATCTATAGATGATTATTTCCATAATCGAGCAGATACGCCTAGGGATAAAAATGGTAACTTAGACTTTGAGTCTGTAAATGCGATAGATATAGACTTATTTAATAAGCATATGACTAAATTATTAGAAGGGGAAACTGTTTTGCTCCCTGAATATAATTTTTTAACAGGAGAAAGAGAATATAAAGACAGATGTCTTCAAATAAAAGATGATGATATTATTATTGTAGAGGGACTACATGCATTGAATGACCAATTAACTGTCTCTATAGAAGATAAAAATAAATATAAAATATTTATTAGTCCATTAACTCACATAAATGTAGATAATCATAATAGAGTTCATGCGACAGATGTTAGAAAGATAAGAAGAATTGTAAGAGATAATAAATATCGAGGATATACAGCATCCGATACTCTTAAAATGTGGGAGAAGATAAAAGAAGGCGAAGAAATATTTATTTACCCATTTCAAAGAGATGTAGATGCAATAATAAACTCATCGTTAGTTTATGAAATTAGTGTTTTAAAAATTTATGCGGAGCCGCTTTTATATACAGTCTCAGAAGAAGACCCAATGTATCATGAAGCAATAAGGTTGCTTAAATTTTTAAGAAATTTCTTGCCACTTCCAAGTGAGATGGTGCCAGGAAATTCAATATTAAGAGAATTTATAGGAGGAAGTATTTATGAAAATTAAAGTAGCAATTAATGGTTTTGGAAGAATAGGAAGGTTAGTATTTAGAATTATGGAAGATGATCCTAATTTTGAAGTTGTAGCGATTAACGACTTAACCGATGCAGCACAATTAGCATATCTCTTAAAATATGACACTAGTCATAGAGGATATAAACAAGATTCTATATCAAACACAGAAGATAGCATTATAGTGGATGGTAGAAAAATACAAGTTTATAGCGAGATGGACCCTAAAAATTTACCTTGGGGTGAATTAGAAGTGGATCAAGTTTTTGAATGTACGGGGCTATTTACAAAAAAGGAAAAAGCAGAATCTCATATTGAAGCTGGTGCTAAGAAGGTAATTATTTCGGCACCAGGAAAAGGAGACTTAAAAACTGTTGTATTCGGCGTTAATGAAAATGTTTTAGACGGAAGTGAACAAGTTATTAGTGCGGCAAGTTGTACAACTAATTGTTTGGCTCCAGTAGTTGATTTGTTAAACAAGGAGTTTAAAGTAGTGAAAGGTTTTATGACTACAGTTCATGCTTATACTAATGATCAAACGATTTTAGATGTGGCTCATTCAAAAGGTCATAAAGCAAGAAGAGGAAGAGCAGGTGCTGCTAACATTGTTCCTTCTTCGACTGGTGCAGCAGCGGCAATAGGGCTTGTTATACCTGAATTAAAAGGAAAACTAGATGGTAGTGCACTTAGAGTTCCAACAACTACGGGTTCAGTAGTTGATTTAACAATTGAATTAAACAAAAACACTTCGAAAGAAGAAATTAATAAATTATTTGAAAATAACCAAAATGATACTTTTAAATATACAGAAGACCCAATTGTTTCAAGCGATGTAATTAGTAGTACTTATGGAAGCTTGGTTGATGGTCTTTCAACTGAAGTATTGGAAGTCGATGGTAAGCAACTAGTTAAAGTTGTTGCTTGGTATGATAATGAGATGGGCTATAGCGCTCAAATGGTTAGACTTGCAAAATTTATAAACGAACTATAAAAGATTAGTTTAACTAATCTTTTTAAACTAGTAAAGTAGGTGAATTATGAAAAAGGGTTTTACATTAGTTGAATTATTAGGTGTTATAGTTGTGCTTGCAATTGTGCTTATAATTTCTGTACCAACAATAATAAATACATTCAGAAGAACAAATCAAAATGACTTTGATACCTACTTGCAAAATTTGTATATGGCAACAGAATCATATATTGAGTCAAACAGAAATTATTTTGAACAGTTAAATGTTGAATCAGGAAAAGCATTTATATCGATAAAGTTTTTAGAAGAAAAAGGTCTTATTAGGCAAACGGTGATTGATCCTGAAACTGATGACACGGTTAATAATAATTTTACTATAGTAGCAGAAAGGCTTTCAAGTGGAATGATAGATTATTCATTTGAAAGATTTAAAGCAGGAATTGACATGTATGAACAAGAAGGGCTTGTGCTTCATTATGATGCCATAAACAATAATGGAAAAGGTTTTAGGTTTAATAATTATATGCAAGATTTAACCAGCTCTAATAATGATATAATATTAATCGATAAAGATAGATGGACTGTGAATAGTTTAAAATTTGAAAATAGCAATGATGTTTTAAATTCTGCAAGAAAAATAAAACCAAGTTTACTAGGTGAAGACTTTACCATAGAGTTGGTTTTGAGGCAAAGTGGAACATCAACGTCTTATGTAGGTATTAGAGATTTTGCATACTTAGAATTTTCTTCTACTGACCCTCTTTGGCATTATGGATCATCTAATACACATGGATATAGTTCATCATATAGTATGGGTGAGCCCTATAGGCTAGCACTCATAAATAATGGTTCATTAAATAACTCTATTATATATTTGAATGATAATAGCGAAGAGGTAAGCGATTATATTCAAATTGGTGATGATAATCATTTCATAATAGGAGATGGGTCGAATTATTTTGAAGGCGAAATTCATTCAATAAGAGTATATAATCGTTCTTTATCAAGCGAGGAAATAAATAGAAATTATCAAGTAGATGTTAAAAGATTTGATTTTCAGGAGGATTTATGATTAAAACTATAAAAGATTTTGAATTAAAAGGAAAAAAAGTGTTAATTAGGTGTGATTTTAACGTTCCTATTAAAGATGGTGAAATTAAAGACGATAACAGGTTAAAAGAAAGCTTAAAAACAATAAATTATGCACTAGATCAAGGGGCTAAAGTTATTATATTTTCGCATTTGGGGCGCGTTAAAACTCCTGAAGATAAAGAAAAGTTGTCATTGGGGATTGTTGCAGAGAAGTTAAGCTTTTATTTGAATAAGCAAGTTGCTTTTCCTGGTGAAACAAGAGGGATTAAACTTGAAGATAGCATTTCTAATATGAAAGATAGGGATGTTTTATTAGTTGAAAACACAAGATTTGAAGATTTAAATGAAAAAGCTGAAAGTAAAAATGATCAAACACTTGGCAAGTACTGGGCATCTCTTGGAGAAATATTCATAAACGATGCATTTGGTACTGCTCATAGAGCCCACGCTTCCAATGTTGGAATCGCTAATAACTTAAGTGATGTAGGTGTAGGTTTTTTAATTGAAAAAGAGTTGATTAATTTTAAAAAGGTTTTAGAAAGTCCAGAAAAGCCGTTTTCACTAATTTTAGGTGGTGCAAAAGTTTCTGATAAAATTGGTGTTATAGAAAATTTAGTTCATAAAGTAGATAATATTATTATCGGCGGAGGAATGGCATATACTTTTTTAAAAGCAAAAGGTTATGAAGTAGGGAATTCCCTTTTAGAAGAAGAATATATTGATTTTTGCAAAGAGATGTTAGTTAAGTATTCTGATAAAATAATTTTGCCTGTAGATAACATTTTAGCTAAATCAATCGATGATGAATTAGGTTATTACGCAAGTTCAGATTCCATAAACGAGGATATGATGGGTGTTGATATTGGTGATGAAACTATAGCTAATTTTTTAGAAGTTTTATCTGAAAGTAAAACAGTTGTTTGGAATGGGCCTTTAGGCGTTTTTGAGCATGATAGTTTTTCAAAAGGAACAAAAGAAGTTTTTAAAGGGATTGTAGATACTGGCAAAACAATAATTGTTGGTGGTGGCGACACGGCTTCTGCAGCCATAAACTTAGGGTTTAAAGACAAAATAACACATATTTCAACTGGAGGAGGGGCATCTTTAGAATTGCTTGAAGGAAAAGATCTCCCTGGAATAAAAGTATTAAATAAGTAAGGGGGATTTTAGTGAAAAAGCTTATTGTAGCAAACCATAAAATGAATTTGGATGCTAAAAAAATTAATGTTTATATTAAACTTATGCAATCAAAGGCTAATTATTCAAATGTTTTAGTTTGTCCGACAAGCATTTATGTACCTTTTTTCTTGAAAAACAAGTTTAAAGTAGGTATTCAAAATGTTTATTTTAAAAATGAAGGAGCATATACCGGAGAAATTTCTGCTCATCAAGCAAAAAGTGTCGGTGTAAGTGCTGTCATAATAGGGCATAGTGAAAGAAGAGAACACTTTAATGAAACAAATGAGATTATAAACAAAAAAATAATCTCAGTAATTGATAATGGTTTAAGTGTTATACTTTGTGTTGGCGAGAAAGAGACTAGCAAAAAGAAATTGAAATTTATTGAAAAACAATTAACTGAAGCACTTGATAATGTTCACAATTTGGATAAGTTAGTAGTAGCATATGAGCCAGTTTGGTCAATAGGGACTAACATAACACCAACAAATGAGGAAATCATTGAAAGTGTAGATTTAATAAAATCTATTTTAAAAGACAAGTACGGATATCAAAACATTCCTGTTTTATATGGTGGAAGTGTTAATAAGGAGAATATTTCAACTTTAGAAAAAATATCAGTAATTGATGGTTATTTGATTGGTGGAGCATCTTTGAAAGATGAATTTTTTGAAATTGTAGAATTTATAAATAACAATTATGAAAATAGTAGTAGTAACTAAGCGACCCGATTTTTTAAAAGTAATTAAAACTGTCTCTCCTAAAAGTATTAAAGTTGAAAAAGTTGTTGAAACAACAAAAAGTATTGAATCTATTAATGAATTATTTCGACCAGATATAATAATAGTCGATATTGATTTAGTTCCTTTTGATAGAAATTTTTCTAAAATTAGTGATTTTTTGAAAGCTAAGGTTATTATTACAAATGAAAAGATGTTTACTAATAAGTTTATAAATTTGCGAAAAAGGTTCATGACTTATTTATCTAATTCCCTAGAAATTGAAATAAGTAAAGCTTTAATTAAGCAAGGCATCCATCCTAAGTTAAAGGGATATGAATATATAAAAAAGAGTGTGTTATATTTAAAAGAATATCAATATAGCATGCAAGATTTATATAAAAAATTATCGCTTGAACATGACAAAAGTACTGAAAGTATTGAAAGAGCAATTAGAACTTGTGTAGAGAGTTCTTCTAGTTTTGATACGAATAAAGAAATTATATATTATCTTTATAATGAAATTGAATAATACATAAGTATTATTTTTTTGATTTGTTGTAAAATAAGTATATATATATTATAATTAAATAGGTGATTTATATGTGGAAAGTGGGAACTGTTACTATAAAAAACAGAGTTGTTCTAGCGCCGATGGCCAGTGTAAGTAATAGTGCCTACAGAACAATTATAAAAAAGATGGGAGCCGGTCTTATAGTTGCTGAAATGGTCAGTGATAAGGCGGTTATGTATAAAAACAAAAAGACATTGGATTTGCTTTATATGACTGATTTTGAAAGGCCAATTTCACAACAGATTTTTGGAAGTGATACAAAATCATTTGTCGAAGCAGCTAAATTCATTGAAAAGGAAATGAAGCCAGATATTATTGATATAAATATGGGCTGTCCTGTTCCCAAAATTGCTATTAAAAGTCAAGCAGGAAGCGCTTTGCTTAAAGACCCTGATAAAATAAAGTTAATAGTTAGATCAGTTGTTAGTGAGGTTAAAACTCCAGTTACTGTCAAAATTAGAAGTGGATGGGATAGCAATAATATAAATGCAGTAGAAGTTGCTAAAATTTGTGAAGAAGCTGGAGCAAGTGCAATAACTATACATGGTAGAACTAGAAAGCAAGGCTACAGTGGTCATGCAGACTGGAATATTATTAAAGAGGTTAAAAATGCAGTCAGTATACCTGTGATTGGAAATGGAGATGTTACAACTCCTGAACTTGCAAAACAAATGATTGAATTTACTAACTGTGACGCCGTTATGATAGGAAGAGGCGCTCTTGGAAATCCATGGTTGATTAAAAATTGTGTTGATTATTTGAGTAAAGGTTCTTACGAAGATGATATAACTTTAAAAGAGCGCATAAATATGATGAAGTATCACCTTGACTTATTAATTGAGAACAAGCCTGAAAAAGTAGCGGTTTTAGAAATGAGAACACAAGGGTGTTATTATTTGAAAGGTGTTAGGAATGCAAGTGGATTAAAGAGTAAAATTGCTAAAGCAGAAAGCAAAGAAGAATTTAATTTATTAGTAGATGAATTTATAAAGGAGTATGAAGAAAATGAATAATAAAAGATTTATTGCATATTTTATTGATTTTGTTATTATGTTAGCCCTTTTGTACTTGTTAGCACTGATTTTACCAAGTAATCAAAATGTTGGCATTTTACAAAATGAAATAAATGATAGTTTAAACTCTTTTTTAACAAATAAAATTAGTTTTACAACATTTATTAATAGGTATGCTATTTCATACCATAGTTTAATGTTGAATGTTGTACATATAAATGTTATAACTTTAATACTATTATTTATTTATTATGTTATTACCCCGCTTTATAATAGTGGACAAACGATAGGTAAGAAAATCACAAAAATTAAAATAGTTTCAAGTAAAGGTGAGTTAACAAGAACCAAGTTGTTTACTAGGGCATTGTTTATTAATGGTTTAATGTATACATTGCTTAGTATTATTTTACTATATACTAGTAGTGGGCTTAGTTATTTTTTATTAGTATCTTTGCTAGCGGCTTTACAAATTATATTTATATTAGTTAATATTTTAATATTAGTATATAAGAAGAATAATAAAACAATACATGATAAAATTAGTTTTACGAATGTAATAGAAGGAAATGGTGAATTATGAGAAAGTTTAGTGAACAAGAATTAGTTAGAAGAGAAAAACTAGAGGCAATTAAAGAAAAAGGAATTGACCCTTTTGGAAGTAGATATGATTTTGAAGATAGTACTATAAAATTGAAAGAAGTGTATGATAAATTTAGTAAAGAGGAGTTAGCTGAAAAGGAGGCTGCTGTTAAAATCGCTGGTCGTATTATGACTAAAAGAGGAAAAGGTAAAGCGGGATTTATGCATATTCAAGATAAATTTGGACAAATTCAAGTTTATATTAGAAAAGATGATTTAACTGAAGAGGAGTTCGAACTTTATAATCACGCTGACATTGGAGATATTATCGGTATTGAAGGTGTTATGTTTAAAACAAATGTAGGTGAACTTACAATTAAAGCAAGTAAATATACTCACTTAGTTAAAAGTTTGAGACCTCTTCCTGAGAAATACCATGGACTTTCGGATGTTGAGGAAAGGTTTAGAAGAAGATATGTTGATTTGATTATGAATGAAGAGGCGCGAAAAATTGCTTTTATGCGCCCTAAAATAATTAGAGCAATTCAAAATTATTTAGATGGCCTTGGATATGTTGAGGTGGAGACACCAATATTAGAAAGAACACTTGGTGGTGCTAATGCTAGACCATTTATTACTCATCATAATACTTTAGACATTGATATGTATCTTAGAATTGCAACTGAATTGCCTTTGAAAAGGTTACTTGTTGGGGGTATGGATGCTGTTTATGAAATTGGTCGCCTTTTTAGAAATGAAGGTATGGATAGAACTCATAACCCTGAGTTTACTACAATTGAGATATACAAAGCATATTCAGATATAAATGGGATGATGGACATTACAGAAAACATTATTGAAAGAGCAGTAATGGCTGCTAGAGGGACTACCGATATAACTTATAAAGGAAATGAGCTGTCACTAAAAGCACCATATAAAAGACTTCATATGGTTGATGCGATAAAAGAAGAAACAGGCATTGATTTTAGAGAAGACATAAGTTTTGAGGAAGCATCTAAATTAGCTGAAGAGCATGACATCGAAGTTGAACCACACTATGGTTATGGTCATATCGTTAATGAATTTTTCGAAAAATATGTGGAAGATAAAATCGTTGAGCCAACTTTTGTTCATGGTCATCCAGTTGAAATAAGTCCACTTGCTAAAAAGAGCAATGACCCAAGGTTTACAGAACGTTTTGAATTATTTATTTGTGGTAATGAATATGGAAATGCATTTACCGAGTTAAATGACCCAATTGATCAATACGAAAGATTTTTAGCACAAGTAGAAGAAGGCAAAAAAGGAAATGATGAGGCAACTGAAATGGATATTGATTATGTAGAGGCTTTAGAATATGGTATGCCACCTGCTGGAGGCTTAGGAATAGGTATAGACAGGTTAGTTATGTTAATTACAGGAACTGAGTCAATTAGAGAAGTTATTTTATTCCCTCATATGAAGGAAAAATAATGAATTTATATTTGGTTAGGCATGGAAAAACAGAATACAATGTCAAAAACTTGTATCAAGGAAGAACTGATATAGAATTAAATTTATTTGGACGATCAGAAAGTTTTAAACTTCGAGATGAGTTGAAAGATGTAAAATTTGATTTTGTATATTCTTCGCCTTTGAAAAGAGCTGTTGAATCTGCCGAAATAATAGCACCTTACGTCAATGTAGAAGTAGACAGTAGAATAATTGAAAGAAATTTAGGAGATTATGAGGGGACCTCTTTCAATGATGATAATGGAAATATTGATGAGAAGTTTGATGATTTGAATCTAAATACAAAAGAAAAAAACGTCGAAGGGATTTCTGATTTATTTAATAGAGTTACAAATTTTATTGAGGAGATCAGGCAAAAGCATAAAGGTAAAAATGTTTTAATAGTTACTCATAATGGAGCGATAAATGTTATTAACCATTACATTAATGGAGTTCCAGAAGATGGTAAGCTAAAATATAAAAAAATGGGTAATAGTAAGTTCATAAAATATGAATTATAGAAAGAGGTAATTATGAAAATATTGTCAGTTAATGCAGGTAGTTCATCATTGAAGTTTCAAATGTATGAAATGCCATATGAAAAAGTTTTGATTTCCGGCGTTTTTGAAAGAATAGGACTTAAGGATAGTTTCTATACATTAAAAATAGATGGTAATAAAGTAAAAAAACAAGTAAATTTGGAAGACCATGAAAAAGCGGTTGAAATGCTAAGTGATGAGTTGATAAACAATAATATTGTTAGCTCATTGGATGAGATAAAAGCAATAGGCCACAGAGTTGTACACGGAGGAGATAAGTATTCAGACTCAGTAATAATTGATGATGATGTGCTAAAAACTGTTGAAGATTTAAGCAAGCTTGCACCACTTCACAATCCAGCAAACTTAATAGGTATAAAAGCATTTATGAAGAAAATTTCTAAGGCAGTTTCTGTCGCAATTTTTGACACAGCCTTCCATCAAACAATCGAGAAAGAAGAGTTTTTATATTCTACACCGTATGAGTGGTATGAAAAACATCAAGTAAGAAAGTACGGTTTTCATGGAACTAGCCATAAATATATAACTAGCAGAATGAAAGATGTTTTGAACAAGGAAGATGTTAACTTAATTACTTGCCATTTAGGTAATGGCGCTAGTTTATGTGCTGTGAAAAATGGTGAGTCAAAAGATACAACAATGGGATTTACGCCAAATGCTGGGTTAATTATGGGAACTAGAAGTGGTGATATTGATTTCACTTTAATCCTTCATGTTATGGATGAAGAAGAAAAAGATCTAAATGAAGTATTAAACGATTTAAACAAGAAGAGTGGATTCTTAGGAATTAGTAAAATAAGTAGTGACTCAAGGGAAATTGAAGAGGCTTATTTAAATAACGATGAAAAAGCAGTTCTTACTCAAAAAATGTATGTGAAAAGAATTGTATCTTATATTGCTAAGTACTTTGTTTTCTTAAAAGAAGTAGATGCTATAACCTTTTCTGGAGGAATTGGGGAGAACTCTAGTTTGACTAGAAAAATGATTATAGAAGAACTACAACCATTAGGAATTTATTTAGATGAAACACTTAATGATAAAAGAGAAGATGAGTTTTTAATAAGTAATGATAGTTCTAAAGTTAAATGTTATGTAATAAAGACTGATGAAGAAGTTATGATTGCTAAAGAAACTTATAGGCTTGCAAAATAGAAAGAGGATAAAGATGTGGAAAAGTACTTACAAAAAGATTTATAAAAAAATAAAAGAATATGACACGATTGTGATAGCGAGGCATGTTGGTGCTGATCCAGATGGACTTTCAAGCCAGCTTGCTTTAAAGGAAATAATTTTGAATAGTTTCCCAGATAAGAAAGTTTATGCGATTGGGTATCCAGCATCTAAGTTTAAATATTTAGGAACGCTAGATAAATTTACTGAAGAGATGTATGAAGATTCGCTATTAATTGTAGTTGATACACCAGATTATAGAAGAGTTGATGGCGCTGATCCAAAAAAATTTGATTATTGCATTAAAATTGACCATCATCCATTTATGGAAAAATTTTGTGATTTTGAGTGGATAGATGCTGATGCTTCTTCTGCTGCACAAATGATTGTTGAATTGGTTTTTAATACTAAGTTGAATTTAACTAAAAGTGCTGCAGAAAAATTATTTATAGGTATTGTAGCGGATACTAATAGGTTTTTATTTTATTATACGACGCCTAAAACTTTTAGGTTAGTTTCAAAATTATTAGAAGAAACTAATATTGATTTTACTAAACTTTATGAAAAATTGTATTTTAGGCCGCTAAATGAAATAAAGTTTCAAGGTTATATCACAAATAATTTTGAAATCACAGAAAATGGTGTTGCTAGCATTTTAATTAATGATGATGTTTTAAAAGATTATGAAATTGATGCACCAACCGCAAGAAATATGGTGGGAAATTTTAATTATATTAAAGAGATTAAAGTTTGGCTTATAATTACCGAAGAAAAAGAAAAGAAAACTTTTAAAGGTTCGATAAGGTCTAGGGGTCCTATTATTAATGAGGTTGCTACTAAGTACAATGGTGGAGGCCATGTTTTTGCTAGTGGAGTAGTTATTAATGAAAAAGAACAAATTGCAGAACTTGTAAGAGATTTGGATGATGTTGCCTCTAGTTATGATGATAGTTTAAGTTAAATATTAAAGTAGAGTTTTCTCTACTTTTTTTGACATAAATCTTTAAACTATTGAAATTAAAGGGATTATAAAAGAAGAAAATTTTGTCAAAATAACACGAACTTTTGTTTGATTTTTATCGGTTTTTTCGTTATAATTAAATTACGACAATAAAGGGAGGATGAATTAGATGTTAGAAAAAGAGATGTTATTATCGACTTATAAAGTCGAGAAAAGAAATGGTAAAAAAGCACCATTTAATGGAGGTAAAATCGCTCTTGCTATTAAAAAGGGGTTTGATAGTGTTAAAGATGAGGATGATAATTTAATTTATGATGACCACGACGTAAATAAGGTGTATGAACGTGTTATTTCCTTGTTGATTAAAGAAAATAAGGAAAGATCAGTAATTAAGATTGAGAATATTCAAGACTTAATTGAATCTACTTTTTCGGATTTAGGTTATGATGAAGTGAAGCGATCGTTTTCAGATTACCGTAAAAAAAGAACTAGATCAAGAGAGATGTTTTTAAAGACTGATGATCAAGAAAATCATAAGTTTGTAAAAGCAATTGAAAGTTTAGGATTGAAATCTGCTAGTGAAGATGATGCTAAGCGTGAGAATGCTAATGTAGATGGTGATACTGCCATGGGTACTATGTTGCAATATGGAAGTACGATTTCTAAAGAATTTGCGAAATCATATTTATTAGAAGACCGTTTTAAAACTGGTCATGATAGTGGAGATATACATATACATGATATGGATTTTTTACCAATGGGTACTACTACTTGTTGTCAAATAAATTTGAATAAATTATTTAAAAATGGATTTTCAACAGGCCATGGCCACCTAAGAGAACCCAATGATATAATGAGTTATTCAGCTTTAGCTGCAATCGCCATTCAATCTAATCAAAATGATCAACACGGGGGACAAAGTGTACCAGCATTTGATTATTATTTAGCACCAGGTGTTTTAAAGACATTTAAAAAACAATTTAAGCAAGCGGTATATGATTTACTTGACTATTCAGGCTTTGGTGCGTTTCTTAATGTAGATAAGGCACTTAAAGAAATAGACAAACTAACATCTATTGAAGTCGACCTTGAAAATTTTTATAAATTGTATAAAAATTCTAAAGAAATAGAAAAAATATTTAATTTATCTTATGAAAAAGCCTTACAAAAAACTGAGCGTATGGTTTATCAAGCTATGGAAGCTTTTATTCATAACTTAAATACTATGCACTCTAGGGCAGGGGCACAAGTACCTTTTAGTTCTATTAATTTTGGAACCGATGTTTCTAAAGAAGGTAGAATGGTAACTTTAAATTATTTAAAAGCAACCGAAGCAGGATTAGGTAAAGGAGAAACACCGATTTTTCCTATTTCAATTTTCAAAGTAAAAGAAGGGGTTAATTACAACAAAAAAGATCCAAACTATGATTTGTTTAAATACTCTTGTGAAGTGTCTGCAAAAAGATTATTTCCAAACTTTGCATTTTTAGATGCACCATATAACTTAAAATACTATGATAAAGAAAACTATGAAACTGAAGTTACTTACATGGGTTGTAGAACAAGAGTTATTGCAAATGTCGTTGATTCTAAAAAGGAAGTTGTAGTTGGGAGAGGTAATTTATCATTTTCATCTATTAATTTACCTAGATTAGGAATAAAGCATGGTATTGTAAGCAATAAAGAAGTTGATATGGAAGGTTTTTATAAAGAATTAGAAGAAAAATTAGAGCTTTTAAAAGATCAACTGTTAGCAAGATTTGAAATTCAATGTAATAAAAGAGTATATAATTTTCCATTTTTACTAGGCCAAGGAATTTGGATTGATAGTGAAAAGTTAAAACCAAATGATAGGCTTAAAAAAGTGTTGAAGCATGGAACTTTAACTATTGGTTTTATCGGTCTTGCAGAAACTTTAACAGCCCTTATAGGCAAGCACCATGCGGAATCTAAAGAAGCAGAAAAATTAGGGTTAGAAATAATTGAGTTTATGAAAAACAAAATTGATAGTTTTGCTGAGAAACATAAATTAAACTTTTCTTTGATTGCAACTCCAGCAGAGGGGCTATCAGGAAGGTTTGTTGGCATAGACAAGGCAATATACGGAACTATAAAAGGAGTAACAGATAAAGATTACTATACTAACTCATTTCATGTTCCAGTAGCCCACAAAATTTCTATTGAAAAGAAAATTAAAATTGAAGCTCCATATCATGCATATACTAATGCAGGTCATATAACATATATTGAATTAGATGGTGATGCAAGCAGTAATGTTAAGGCGTTCGAAAAAGTTGTTAGATTAATGAAAGAGGCGGGAATTGGATACGGTGCTATAAACCACCCTGTAGATCGAGATCCAGTTTGTGGATTTACCGGAGTTATAGGTGACCAGTGCCCTGGTTGTAGAAGAACAGAGGAAGATGGCATCCCTTTTGAAAGGATTAGAAGAATAACTGGTTATTTAGTAGGGACTGTTGATAGATTCAATGATGGTAAAAAAGCTGAAGAGCAAGATAGGGTGAAACATGACTGATGAAAGTTAGGTTATCAAGCCCTCTTCAACAAGACAGTATTGTAGATGGCGAAGGAATAAGAATGGTAGTTTGGATGCAAGGTTGTATTCACAATTGCCCAGGCTGTCATAATAAAAAAACACACAGTTTAAAGGGTGGATTTGAAAAAGATATAGCAGAATTAAAAGAGGAAATAGCGGCGGTTAAAAATAATGATGGAATTACTTTAACTGGCGGTGATCCACTTCTTCAAGTTAAACAATCTCTTGAAATTGCGTCTTTTTCTAAGAGTATAGGATTAAATGTTTGGTGCTATACAGGGTTTACATATGAGCAACTTTTAGTTATGGCGAATTCGAATCCTCTAATTAAGGAATTGCTTTTAAACGTTGATGTATTAATTGATGGTAAATTCATTTTAGATGAAAAAAGCAGTGATTTAATGTTTAGAGGGTCGGCTAATCAAAGAGTTATAAATGTTAAAGAGAGTTTAAAAAAGGATCGAGTGGTTCTTGTAACTAAGTATATTAAAAAAAAGGTTAATAAAAAACCATTTATAAAAGAAAAACATCTATTTTTATAGATGTTTTTTTGCTATAATTTTAAGTAGGTGATCAATATGGTTAAAGTTTCAAAATCTTATTTAATTAAACAATTATATTTGGTAATGTTTTTTTTCATCACTTTGTTAATTTTAACTATATTGTTAGCATATTATAGTATGAGCGGGACACTTCCTTTCGAAACAAGACATTATTATATCTCTTCAAACCAAAAAACTTTAAAAGTGATTGATTATGAAACTTCTGAAACTGTTGAAATAATAAGAGGAACAAAAGTTGAATTTGTAGAGGAGTTAGAAGATAAAACTAAAATATTATATAACGAGAGAAAATACTTGATAGACTATAGCGATTTAAAAGAAAATATTGAAGATGTTGTAACAGAGTCATTTATGTATGTTAGAACGCCAGTCACAGTTAGGAAAGAAGACGGTCTTTCACTTGTGAAAAAGGCTAATAAAGTTAATATAATAGACTATGATTCTCTTTTAGCAGACGGTAGTATAAATATGTATAAAATTGAGCATGATGAAAAAGTTGGCTGGGTTTATGCAAAGTACTTAACTGATGATTTAGATTATGCTAAGTCAACTTATGCAACAGGGGAATATGAAATTCACAATAGAAGAGGCAACAATCTTGGTGGTGGATCTGCTGCAAATTTAGATTTTTTCCCAGTAGATAAATCACCTATAATAGATAACGACATGCCAGATGAAGTTAGAAGTTTGTACTTGAATGGTGCAGTCCTGCATAGAATTGATGAATATATAGAGAGTTTTAAAGACACATCAATAAATGCCTTTGTTGTTGATATCAAGGACGATAAAATGCCTGCATATAAATCTGAGGTTATGAAAAATTATAGTAAAACTAATTATAATAGAGCATTAAACTCATATGAAAGATATGAAACTGCAATTAACAAGTTAAATGAGGCAGGGTTTTATACTATTGGAAGAATAACGGTTTTTAAAGATGAATACTTTGTTATGGACCATCCTGATCATGCGATTATTGATAAAAGAACGGATAAACCACTAGTTCACAACAACTCAAATTGGCCAACACCGTATTCTAGAGAAGTGTGGGAATTTAATGTTGAATTAGCTAAAGAGGCGGTTTTAAATTTTGGGTTTAACGAAATTCAATTTGATTATATAAGGTTTCCTGATCGAATTAATAGATTAGAAAATGAAGGGCATATTGATTTAAAAAATAGATATGATGAAGATAAAGCGGAAGCTGTTCAAAATTTTTTGATATATGCCAAAGATGAATTAAGGGAAGTTGATGCATACATATCAGCGGATGTATTTGGTGAATCATCACATGCTTACGTTACAGCATATGGACAATATTTGCCTGCCATATCAAATGTTGTTGATGTAATTAGTCCAATGCCCTATCCAGATCATTTTTCAATGTATGAATATGGACTTAGCCAGCCAGTTTGGACAATACCATATGATCTTTTGAAAATTTGGGGTAATTTTACTAACCAAAGGCAAAAAGAAACTCCAACGCCGGCTAAAGTTAGAACTTGGATACAAGCTTATGATGCTATTAGAAATCCGAGGGTAAAATATGATAATAAGATGATTGAGGATCAAATACAAGCTCTTTTTGATAGCAATTTAAATGGTGGTTTTATGACTTGGAATGCAGCATCTTCATTATCAAGGTATAATAGTTATATAGAAGCATTTGAAAAGGAGTATTAATATGGAAAAAGTAATTATAAATAATAAAGAATATGAAATAATTGAGAATCACAACCAAGCATTTGACAAAGAAGAGGTAACTACTAAGTTGACTGATTTTTTCGATAATTATGATTACATTTTAGGTGATTGGGCTTATGGAAAACTTAGGTTAAAAGGTTTTTGTACAAAGGGTAATAAAATTTATAATAAAGTAAATGACATAAATAATAAGGAAACTTATTTAAAAGAGCATTGTGCGTATGGGTGTAAATATTTCATTATGAAAAAAAGTGTATAGCACTTTTTTTTCTTTGCTAAAAAATAGTAAAATCAAACTAAAAATGTTATAATTATATATACGGTGATGATATGGAAAAGTATGAATTATTAAAAAGTTATGAATCTCTTTTAAGTACAATAAATGAGATCAGGGGGTCTCTTTGACATAGAAGAGAAAAAGAAGAAAATGATTAAATTAGAGTCACTTATGAGTAGTGAGAATTTTTGGGATGATCGTGAAAAAAGTGAGTCTGTTATAAAAGAATTTAATAGTATAAAAGAATCGCTTTCTAAAGCGGATTTAGCACTAGAAAAAATAAATTCTAATTTAGAAATTTTAAAAACTGATGAAATTGATAGTGAAGAAGATTTAAAAGAATTGCTTTTAACTGACATTAGTGAAATAAAAAAAATTATCAATGATTTAGAAATTAAAGTATTGTTAAGCGGAACATATGATTCAAATGATGCGATTGTAGAAATTCATTCAGGTGCAGGTGGTACTGAATCTTGTGATTGGGCTAATATGCTTTTTAGAATGTATTTAAGATATTTTGATTTAAAAGGTTATAATTATGAAATTATAAACGTTAATAATATGGATGTAGGAATAAAAAGTGCTTCTATACTTGTTAAAGGTGATTACGTATATGGATACTTAAAAAATGAGCAAGGAGTTCATAGATTAGTTAGAATATCGCCGTTTGACTCAAATAATAGAAGACATACTTCTTTTGCATCAGTATCAATTGAACCGATCTTTCAAAACAATGATATCGAAATAGAAATATCAGACGCGGATATTAAAATTGATGTGTACAAAAGTAGCGGAGCTGGAGGGCAGTCGGTAAACACGACTGATAGTGCAGTAAGAGTTACTCACATAGAAACTGGTGTAATTGTTACTTGCCAAAATGAAAGAAGCCAAATTCAAAATAAAGCAAAAGCGATAGAAATTTTGAAAAATAAGCTTCATAAATTAGAAATTGAGAAGCAAGAAAAAGAATTAAGTGATATAAAAGGTGATCAAAGTTCTATTGACTTTGGTTCTCAAATAAGAAGTTATGTTATGCATCCTTATTCACTTGTCAAAGATCATAGAACCAATTACGAAACTAGCAATGTTGATAAGGTAATGGATGGCTACATTGAAGAGTTTATAAATTCAAATTTAAGGAGTGTGAAATGATGAGGTTTTTTTCAAAGAAAAATGAAAACATTTTAAAAGAAATATATAAACAAGACTTAATTGTCAGATATGCACTTTTTTTAACCGGAGTTTTTTTAGCAGCCATATCATTTAACCTTTTTATTCTTCCAATGAGAATTACTTTTGGTTTTAGTGGAATTGCTGTTGTATTAAATCAAGCATTTGGCTTTAATGCAGGTAATGTATTGCTATTATCAAGTATATTTGCACTTGGCCTAAGCTATTTTTTCCTAGGCAAAGATAAAACCAAATATTCTATTGCTGGGGCAATATTATATCCTATATTTATTAGACTGACCGAAAATGTTCCAGATATGGTTAATATGAATTTAGAAGATCCTCTTTTGATAGTTTTATATGGTTCTGTAATAACAGGGTTTGGTATCGGATTAGTTTTTAAAACAGGGTTTACTACAGGCGGAACGGACATATTAAATCAAATTGCATATAAGTATGCGAAAATATCAATAGGAACAGCAATGATTATAATTAATGGGGCAATAATTTTAATAGGTATGTATTCTTTTGGACTTCATATCGCTATGTATTCTTTAATGGCTCTATATATAATTAGTGTTCTGACAGATAAGGTTATTTTAGGTATTTCTAATTCTAAAATGTTTTATATAGTTACGTCTAAAGAAAAAGAAGTAAAAGATTTCATTATAAAAAATTTACATCAAGGTGTTACAATGATGGATTCCAAAGGTGGCTTTAGTGGCCATAAGCAAAAAGTTATAATGTGTACTGTGCCAACGAAACAATATTTTATTTTAAAAGAAGGTATAAACCAAATAGATGAAGATGCATTCTTTGTGGTTTCAGACACATATGAAACATTTGGTGGAAGTTTGAAAGGTGTTTATTAAGAAAGGGGAAATACAATGAGTTTAATTGAAATGAGAGATGTCAAGAAGCGATATAAGAACGGTGTTACGGCTGCTCAAGATATCAACTTAAACATTAATAAAGGAGAATTTGTTTTTATAATAGGTTCGACAGGGTGCGGAAAGTCAACTGTTATAAAAATGATGTATAGAGAAGAAAAACCGACTTCAGGGACAATTGTAGTAGGTGGTCTTAATGTTGGTAAATTAAGAAACAGTAAAGTTTATAAATTAAGAAGAAAATTAGGGGTTGTTTTTCAAGATTATAAATTGTTGAACAAAGCAACTGCTTATGAAAATGTTGCTTTTGCATTAGATGTTTTAGGGTTGCCCAAAAGTGAGATTCATAAAAAGGTAATCAAGGCGCTAGACCTTGTGGGTTTGAAAAACAAGGCTAAAAACTATCCAGAACAACTTTCTGGTGGTGAACAACAAAGAATTGCAATAGCACGAGCTATAGTTAATGGTCCTAAAATTTTAATATGTGATGAGCCAACGGGAAATTTAGATCCCCCTACAAGTGCCGAGATAATGAAGGTTTTAATGGAAATAAATAAGATGGGTACTACCGTGATTATGGTTACACACAATCACGATGTTGTTAAGGAAAATAATAAAAGAGTTATTTTGATGGAATCAGGCAGAGTCTTAAAAGAGTACAAAGAAGGTGAGTACGCATGAAATTTTTTAGAATTTTTTCAAGAAACATAAGAGATGCTGCTTTAAGTGTAATTAGAAATTTTTCTCTTTCTCTTGCATCTGTTTCATCAATAACTATAACTTTGCTTGTTGTATCAATTTCATTAATACTTAGTTATAATGTGGATAATTTTGCTACGTTAGTTGAAAGGGATGTTACAATTGTTGCATTTTTAGAAACTACTGCAACACGTGAAGAAGTGATTGAAGTTGAGAATGCCATAAAAAATATGGATGGAATTGACTCTTTTGTTTTCCAATCTAAGATGGCTATTACTGAAGAGATGATGGAATCATCGGAAGTTTTCCAAAATATTATGAAAAACTGGTCAGAAGATGAAAACCCTTTACAAGATACATTTTTAATCAAAGTTGACAATATAGATGAAATCGGTTTCATAGCCGCTAGAATATTAGAATTAGAGCCAGTTGATTCGACCAAGTATGGTGAAGGTATGATTGAGCAACTTGTTTCATTGTTTGATGTAGTTAGAAAAGTTTCTGTAGGTATTGTTTTAGCTTTAATAGTAGTTACTGCATTTTTAATATCAAACACAATAAAAATAGCGATATTTTCTAGAAAAAGAGAAATAGAAATAATGCGACTAGTAGGAGCTTCTAATATAAACATTAAAGTACCTTTTATAATAGAGGGATTATTTTTAGGGTTTATAGGGTCAATAATACCTGTTGGGGCAACAATATATGCTTATAATAGAATTTATGAGAACTTTGATGGTCAACTATTTAGTCCGTTTATAAGGTTAGTTGAGCCATTCCCATTTTTATATGGTGTAACCATTATATTAATAGGCCTAGGAATTATTGTAGGTATGTTTGGTTCATGGCGTGCTGTTAGAAAGCATTTGAAAATATAATTATAAAAAGGGAACATTGTACATTTGTTCTCTTTTTATTGCATTTATTTATTTTGTGGTATATAATGAAGGTGTAAAGTACTATGAAGGGAGATGTTTGCTTGAAAATTTCATCTGTTAACGTTCGTAAAGTCGAAAAAGAAGACTCACGAATGAAAGGTATCGCTTCAGTTTTGCTCGACGATTGTTTTGCAATTCACGATTTGAAAATCATCGAAGGAGATAACGGACTTTTTGTTGCAATGCCTAGTCGTAAGACAGCGACTGGTGGTTACCGCGACATAGCGCATCCAATTAATCCTGAAACAAGAAAAATGTTCGAAGACACTATTCTTGAAGCGTACAAAAACGAATCATAAAAAAGCTCTGAGGAGTTTTTTTATTTGTTGATAGCAATCATCATAAATGGTATACTTTATTTATAGTAAAGGTGATCGTATGAAAAAAAAGGTTAGTAAAGGCGTAAAAAGAAGATTAATTATTTTTGGAACTATTTCAGCAGTAGTGATTTTCTACACACTTTTTTCAATCGGGCAAAATGTTTATAGTATTTTAGAGTTGAATAGTCAAAAGAAAGAATTACAAAAAGAAATTGCTTTACTAGAAAAAAAACAAGAACAATTAGAATTAGAATTAGGTAAATTACAAGACCCTGATTATATCGCTAGGTTTGCTAGAGAAAATTTTCTTTACTCTAAAGAAGGCGAATACATAATTAGGATTGAGAGAGAAGAAGTAAAAGACGATTCTTATTTATTGGAAGACATTAGTCAAGGAAACAAAGTATTTATAATATCATCTTTTTCATTACTGATTTTAATAATTTATTTAATGAAAAGAAGAAAACAAAAGAAAAAGAAAAAATGATTTAGAAAACCTAAATCATTTTTTTTATTGAACAATAACTTTTCTAGTTAGTGTTTTCGATAAATTTTTATACTTTATTTCATAATTAATATTATATTCACCTGGTTCATCAGTTAATAATTCGCTAACTGGTTGACCATTTTTTCTAATAACTTTAACTATTGTTGCTTGATCTGTTACATCTTCGTTGTTTTCAATTACAGAAACCCCTGGATCAATGAAGGTGCTATCAATTTCTATAAATATTTCTTCACTACCATTAATTTCGGCTTCTATAATTGATAGTTGGCTTCGATCTACATCTTTTCTAATTGCATCACTTTCTGCATTTTTGAATATTTGGAATGTTGCCGTTACTTCGTAAGCTTCAGTTCCATTTTGAATTTGTGTGCTGAAATTATTATCTTTGGTAAATCCAAGCAAAGTTCTATTGCCATTGTTAATAGCGTAAATGTTATAACCAATATCTCCAATATTTTGTTGGTTGTAGGAATTTCTAGCACTTATAGCACTACTACGTCTAGAAGAACTGAAATACAATGTTCTAAAATAATTATCTAAAAATTCATTATCATATGCTTTTGGAGTGCTAATTTTATCCCAACTCAAGTTAGCAGTGTTACCATTAATATTTATTTCTAAATTTGTTGGAGTATTTAAATCTTTGTATCTATCTGAAACTTCAGTAGGCTCTGTTCCAGCTTTGAATAACTCAGTTACAATCATATTACTTGGTGTATTTGAGCTAGGTAGCATAGCTGGCCAACTTTCCATCTCTACTTGTACTTCAACAACTGATGATGGCTTAGTGAAGTTGGAGTTTGTTTTGAAAATCCCTCGTCCTAAAGCTTGGTATAAAATAGCGTGTTGTCTATTATTAATATTAGTAAAGTAATCGGGATTAGCCCTATCATAACCATACCAAATGGCCATTCCATAATCTGGTGATGTTCCAGCAACCCATCTATCATTTACTGTTCCTCTTGGGAAATTAAATCTGTTCATTGTTTCTCTATCAAAGTTTGATGTCCCTGTTTTAGCTCCATAAACTGCATTGTTTATATTAGAGTTTCTACCAAGTCCATGGTTTGCTGCATCTATAAGCATGTCTGAAATCATATATGCAGTTTCTTCACTCATAACACGCTCTTTTTTCGGCCTAAATGTAAATTCTTCTCTTGATTCTCTAAATTCTATCCTAGTAAAAGCATGAGGTTCAACATAATAACCTCCATTAGCGAAAGCAGCATTTGCAATAGCCATTGATAATGGTGACTCACCACTATAACCACCTAGCGCGTGTGCTTCATGCACTATATTACCAGAAATTTCTGGGCTAAGACCTAGTCCAGTAGCCATTTCCCTGATGTTTCTATTTGTATTTTGTTGAAAGGCTTTTAAAGCTGGTATATTTCTTGATCTAGATAATGTAGTTCTCATTGTTTGTAAACCTTCAAACCTACTATCCCAGTTTCTAATTTCTGTTCCACTTGTGTAACTGTGTGGTTCATCTACATACAGTCTATAAGTAGACCAATTGTTATATTCAATTCCTGGAGCATAAGCATAAAAGGGTTTTGAAGTTGACCCTATATGCCTTTTTATCATAGTTGCTGTATTAAATTGTCTTTGTCCGCTTCTGTTTCTTCCAGCACCGATTCCTTTAATAGCACCATTATTAACATCAACTACTGCTACTCCAGCATTTACAACATCATTTTCCCATTCGAAATTTTCACCTGACATTATACCATTTATATGGCTTTGAATTTCTCTATCCATAGTAGTATATATGTTCATAGATACTACATAAGGGTCAAAACCTGTTTTTTTAATTACATCTTCAACAACAGTATCTATAAATCCTTGATGTGCTCCACCTGGAGCTCTTGTTGCTAATAAATCTTCAACAGGTATACTGTTTGCTATATCTCTTTCTTCACTACTAATATATCCGTGTCGCTCCATTAAGTACAAAACAGTGCTTCTTCTTCTAGTTGCTGACTCTGGGTTATTAAAAGGATCATGGGCACCAGGCGCTTGGAAAAGCCCTGCAATCAATGATGCTTCAGATAAATTTAAGTCTCTAGCGCTTTTATTAAAGTATGTTTGGCTAGCTTGTTCAACTCCATAAGCACCACCGCCTAAATAAGGTTGATTAATGTAAAACTCTATTATTTCTTCTTTTGTATAATTTCTCTCTATTTCAAAAATAGACATATATATATCTGTAAATTTTCTTGTAACACCTTCAAAACCAGATGCAACTACCGAGGTATAGTTATTTTTGGAAACTTGCATAGTTAACGTAGAACCACCACCTGCATCTCTTCGCATAGCTTGACCGATTACTGCTCTAGTAAATCTTGGAAGATCAATTCCATTGTGTTGAAAGAATCTTGCATCTTCTGTCGCGATAATAGCATCTACTAAAACATCGGGCAATTCATCAAATGTAATTTTTTCTCTTCGCTCAGCACCAAGTCTAGTAATTTCTTCACCATTAGCATCATAAAGTATTGATGCCTCTGCTCTAACCATGTTATCTGGGTCGAATTCTGGTGCAGTTGCAACTACATAACCAATAAATACAAATCCACCAATCATACCGATTATACCTAGGACTAAAACACCAGCAGCAATTTTTCTAAAAATGTTTTTTGAAAGTATTTTAGATAAAATAACTTTAAATTTGTTTTGATCTTTTATTGGTTTTTTCGATTGAATATTTTTCTTTTTATTGCTTTTAGTGTTAACATTTTTTTTCTTATTACGATTAATTTTTATGTTGTCATTAGATTTTTTTGAATATTGCACTTGCTTTTTATTTTTACTTCTAGAAATATTACTTTTATTACTTGCTCTACCTTTCCCTATTAAGTAAAAACTAAATCCACCAACTAGTGCTACTGCGATAATACCATTAATAGCAGTGGTAAAAAAACTAACTGTTAAAAATAGTAATATATTTATCAAAAAGATTGTTGCGACTAACTTATCACTTTTCAAAGTGTTTGCAAAATCCTTTAGCACTTTACTCATATTCCTATTAAAATTTTTCATATATTTTTTATATTTATTTGTTTTCATAAATACCTCCTTTAAAGTAGAGATCATCAATAACTTTTATATAATCAATTGTTGGTCTCAACTTATCTAATATTTGAATCCCGTGTTCTTTAAAGTAAGAAACTGGAATAGATTTTCTATCATTTTTTTCTATGAACGATAACAATTTACTACCATCTAAATAAAATGTCAAATTTAAAGATGAAAATCTTATAATTAAAAATGTTATGCCATTCATTTGAATAACTTTTTCCATATGTTTGATTTGGTGAGTGTGAATATTTTTTAATGGAAAATAATTAGAATTTTTTGTTTCTTTCGCTTCGAAGTCTATGTATTTTCCTTTGTATATTCCATTGTAATCCAATGTCGATTGTTTTTCAAAGTAGGCTTTAGTAATTACCGCTTCTTTGCATGACTTATAATATACATCAACAACTTTAATTGGTGTAGGCTTTTTATGAATGCATGCGATATTTAAATCTAGGTAATATTTGTTAGTGTCATTTAGCTCAGATTCTAACTTCATACCTCTATTTGAAAAGCATGTTTCTCTTTTCTTATCCTTTTTTATTCCGTTTGGATATTTCATCGTATCACCATTAACATTATACTATAATTGGTGCTAAAATTCCACTTTTAATTCTTTGACAAAAAAAATATAAAGTGCTATAATTATAACGCTATTTTAATCAAGAAATACAAATAGAGATAGGGGATTGTTATGAAAATATCAAGTGTTGATTTAGTAATCAGTGCTGTTAGGAGAAGTCAATATCCAACAGACGAAAAACCTGAGTTTTTGCTGGTAGGAAGATCTAATGTTGGTAAAAGTAGTTTTATTAATTCGATAATAAATCGAAAAAACTATGCTAGAACATCTTCAAACCCTGGGAAAACACAGACGATTAATTTTTATAATGTAAATGAAGAATTTTATCTTGTTGATGCACCTGGTTATGGGTATGCGAATGTAAGTAAAAAAGTTAAGAAAAAATTTGGCTTAATGATGGAAGATTATTTAACGAGTAGAACTAACTTGAAGCATGTTTTTTTATTAATAGATTTTAGGCATAAGCCAAGCAAAGATGATATTATGATGTATGATTTTTTGAAGCATTATAATATTCCAGTAACTATTGTGGCGACGAAAGTTGATAAAATTGGCGTTACGCAGCAACAAAAACAAAGAAATTTAATACTTGAAGAACTAGATTTAGTTATAGGTAATGATTTTGTTTTATTTTCAAGTGTTACAAAGCAAGGTCGCGATGAAATACAAAATAAAATTGAACGTACTATAATAGATGCCTAGCATCTATTTTTTTAAGAAGGAGGTAATGTATGAAAAAGGCAACTGTCGCATTAATTGGAAGACCAAATGTTGGTAAAAGTACTATTTTCAATAGAATTGCAAAAAAGAAAATCGCTATAATAGAAGACACCCCAGGTGTAACTAGAGATCGAATTTATGCTAAAGCAAATTTTGAAAACCATGTATTTCATTTAGTGGATACTGGTGGAATAGATTTGGAAAATGCTAATTTTAATACTGAAATAAAAATGCAAGCATCACTAGCAATCGATGAAGCCGATGTAATATTATTTGTAGTTGATGGTAAAGAAGGGATAAATTCTAATGACCATTATATAAAGGATATGCTTTTAAAAAGCAAAAAAAGAGTTATCGTAGTAGTTAATAAAATAGATAGCAAATTAGCTAAAGAAAATATGTATGATTTTTATGAGTTAGGTTTCGACGAATATCATATGGTAAGCGGGGAACAAAATGAAGGTATATACGATCTTTTAGAATCAGTAGTAAAAGGGTTTCATGAAATTGAAGAAGATGAAGATTATGACCCTTCTAAAATTAAATTCTCATTAATAGGAAGACCAAATGTTGGTAAAAGTAGTTTGGTAAACGCATTAGTCAATGAAAAGAGGGCTATTGTAAGCGAAGTAGCGGGAACTACTAGAGATGCGGTTGATACATTATTTAAGTATAATGGCGATGAATATGTTGTGATAGACACAGCAGGGATGCGCAAAAAAGGAAAAATGTATGAAAACATTGAGAAGTATAGTTTTTTAAGGTCAATGAAAGCTATAGATAGAAGTGATGTGTGTGTGTTGGTTATAAATGCTGAAGAAGGTATTATAGAGCATGACAAACACATTGCTGGTTATGCAATCGATGAAGGTAAGGCATTGGTTATAGCCGTTAATAAGTGGGACACATCTAAAGTTAGTATAAAGGAATTTGAAGAGTTAGTAAGACAAGAACTTAAATTCGTTAGCTATGCACCTGTCGTTTTCTTATCAGCATTAACTAAGAAAAGAATTCACACTTTGATGCCAGAAATTTTAAAAGCATATCAAAATGCTAATAGGGAAATAAAAACTAGTGTTTTAAATGGAGTAATAATGGATGCATATATGCTTAATTTACCCCCTTCATATAGAAGTAAAAGGTTGAAAATATATTTTTCGACGCAAGTGGATACAAAACCACCGACTTTTAACATTTCAGTAAATAGTAAAGGTTTGATTCATTTTTCATATGAAAGGTATTTAGAAAACAAATTAAGAGAAGCTTTTGATTTTGAAGGAACACCTATTATTTTGCAGTTTAAAAACAAAGGAGAGCAATATAAATAGGCCAAAATTACCGTTTTTCCTTTAAAAGCAACAAAAAAACTTGATTTTATTCTGATTTAGTGCTATTCTTTAGATATAAGCCAATAGGGTTTATAATAAGGAGGTATATATTATGTCAAAAACAGAATTAGTTGCATTTATGGCAGAAGAAACAGGTTTAACTAAAGCAGACGCTGCAAGAGCATACGATGCTATGGTTGAAGGAGTTACAAAAGGATTAAAAGATGAAGGAAAAGTTACATTAACTGGATTTGCTACTTTCAATGCTAAGCATAAAGAAGCAAAAATGGGACGTAATCCAAAAACTGGTGAGCCAGTTAAAATTGCGGCAAGAACAGCAGTAACTATTAAACCAGGTTCAAAGTTAAAAGAAGCTTTAAACTAAAAAAATGAAGACGAAAGTCTTCTTTTTTTATGGTATAATTAATGTGGTGATAAAATGAAAGACAAAATAGATATGCATATACACAGTTACGTATCAGATGGAGATTATACTACAAAAAAAATAGTTGAACTAATCAAAGAAAGCGGAGTAAAGACTTTTTCTCTAACAGATCATGATACTATTATGGGAAACTTTGAAATTATTGAGCACTTAGATGAGGGCATGGAATTTATTACGGGAGTTGAAATGACTGCTTTTATAGAAAAAGGAGAACTTCATATTTTAGGCTATGACATTGATTTAAATAACAAAGAGTTAAAAAAAGAGCTAGCTAATCAAGATAATCTAGCTAGATTTAGAGTCAAAATGCTGCTTAGCTATTTAAAAGAGGTTTTTGAAATAGAGTTTTCAAAAGAAGAAGAATCGGCACTATTAAATAAAAAAGGTAATGTTGGTAGACCAGAAGTGGGAAAATTACTTATAAAACATGGTTATGCTAGTAGTGTTAGAGAAGCATTTGCTAAATATTTAATCGAAGCACACAACAATATTAAAGGTGCAATTGATTATTTAAGTGGGGAAGAAATAATTGCTCTTATAAAGGGGGCCGGTGGTATTCCTGTTTTAGCACACCCAATATTTCTGCAAAAGCCAATTGACGAACTTGATGAATACATTGGGGAACTTAAACGTTATGGACTCATGGGTATCGAAGTATATCATAGTAAACAATCGATTGAATATAGTGAAAAAATGCTTGAAATCGCCGATAAATATGATTTGTTAGTATCTTGTGGTAGTGATTATCATGGACCAAGTGTTAAGCCAGATGTTTTTATTGGTAAGGTTGCTAATAACCAATTGGAAGTAAACAACGTTTCTTTAATAGACTATATAAGAAGTAGGTGATTTTATGTATGAAGATGCATTATGTATTTTAAAAAAGTTAAATGAAAAAGGCTATGATGCATATATTGTAGGTGGTTATCCTAGAGATAAGTATTTAGGGGTTACTAGTCATGACTTTGATATTTGTACTGTTGCTAGACCAGAAGAAATTAAGAAAATTTTTACTAAAACTGATGTGTCATATGCTTCTTTTGGTAGAGTTGATGTTTATTTGAAAAGTAATGTATATCAAATTACTACTTATAGAAGGGATGTTAGTTACGACTTTAAAAGAATGCCTAAGATTGAATATGTTAATAATTTACTTGAAGATTTAAAAAGAAGAGACTTCGTAATAAATACTCTTGCTATTGATAGCAATGGGATTTATGTTGATTTGTTAGATGCAAGAACTGACTTAAATAACAAAATAATTAGAACCGTTAAAAATCCAGGCGAAAGCATTGCGGAAGACCCTTTAAGAATTCTTAGAGCAATTAGGTTTAGTTTGAAATTAGGGTTTGAAATTGATACTGAATTATCAAAGGTAATGCATGAAAAGGCGCATACTATATTTAACGTTTCATCAAATAAAGTTAAGGATGAAGTTTCAAAGATTTTATTAATCAATGAAAGTAAAAGTAAAGAACTGTTAAAAGAGTATAATTTGTCAAAGCTAGCAAATTTATAGTATAATTATATAGGAGGTGCTATTATGGGATTTTTTAAAAAACTATTTGGCAAAACTAAAGAAGAGGTTGGAAAGAAAACAGACAACCCTAAAATGGAATTTGAAGGTAAGTCAGAAAGGCTTAAAGAAGAGTTCAAAGAGAAGGTAGAAGAAAAAACTAATAATGCTAAAGAGAAACTTGATGAAAAAAGTGACGAAGCTTTAAAAAAGGTGAACGAAAAAATTGATGATGTAACGAAATAAAAAAACTACTTAGTAGTTTTTTTTTATACAATGTTGTATAATGAAGTTGGTGATAAAATGGTTGGAAAAGTTATAGATATATTAAGAAATAGTAATTGGGTTGTTCCAAAAGAGCTAATTTTAAATTATAAAAAAATGGAATTAGATGAAAAATCTTTGATTGTATTGATATACTTAATTAATTGCAAAGAATCTATTTATAATCCTAAGAAAATTTGTGAAGACTTATCAATGGATTTAAATGAAGTTTTAGTTATTGTTAATTCCTTAAAAGAAAAAGAGTTAATTAGTTTGAAGTTCCAAAAAATTGAAAAATTTCGAGAAGAAGTAATTGAAGTTGATAAGTTATACGAAAAACTAGCGTATAAAATGCTAGATGAAGAAGAAAAGCAAGTTGATAATAAACTTTTTGATGTCTTTGAAAAAGAATTTGGAAGAGCACTTTCTCCAATGGAGTTTGAGATTTTATCAAAGTGGCAAGAGAATGGTTTTTCAGAAGAAATGATAAAGCTAGCGCTATCAGAAGCAGTTTATAATGGTGTTTTTAATTTAAGGTATATAGATAAGATTTTATTTGAGTGGAAAAGAAAAAATATAAACACTAAAGAAGACTTAGAGAAAAAATCTCATATTAGTG
This sequence comes from Bacilli bacterium, assembly GCA_007117695.1. Taxonomy (GTDB): domain Bacteria; phylum Bacillota_I; class Bacilli_A; order RF39; family UBA660; genus CSBR16-113R1. The sequence continues at coordinate 16,366 of SKFZ01000010.1, read as the reverse complement.
ATGATGAAAAAAGCGATTTGGAGTTGGTAGACTATGACTGGCTCAATGAAAAGTAAAATTATTGTAGATTATTTAAATAAACTTATACCTGATGCAAAATGTGAATTGATGTATACTAAAGACTATGAGTTATTAATTGCAACTATGCTTAGTGCACAAACTACTGATAAGAAAGTAAATATGGTAACAGAAAAATTATTTTCAAAATATGATACGATAAACAAATTAGCTAATGCTAATATAGATGATATAAAAGAAATAATTAGGCCTATAGGCACTTACAATAAAAAAGCTAAAAATATAATTTCAATTTCTAATAAATTAGTTGAGAAAGGCTGCATGCCAAATGATAGGGCTTTTTTAGAAAGTTTAGATGGAGTCGGTAGAAAGACAACTAATGTTGTTTTGAGTAACATATATAATGAACCATTGATTGCTGTAGATACTCATGTATCAAGAGTTTCTAAAAGACTAGGATTAGCATCAGAAAATGATTGCCCTGAGAAAATCGAGGTTAAACTTAATAAAAAATTTTTAAAAAAAGATTTAGTTAGGCTTCATCACCAATTAGTGCTGTTTGGAAGATATTATTGTAAGGCACAATCTCCATTATGTGAAAATTGTGAATTAAAAAATATTTGTAAGCATTATAAAAGACTACATATGTAGTCTTTTTTATAGTTTAAAGTCGTGTATGTCGTCATCTTCCATGTTTTTCCCATCATAATATGGTTTCAGTTTGTATTTGAACATTTTAGCAATTATGTTAGAAGGTAGTTTTCTAACAAGTTTGTTATATCCAGTTATTACATCATTATAATATTTTCTAAGTGCATGTACTTCTATTTCTGTTTCTTCCAAACTAGCATCTATTTTAACGAAACTTTCGTTATGATGAAGTTCATCATAGTAATCTTTGTATTGATTGAATTCTCCAATAGCATCATAAAGCACTCTATCTAATTCGAAGTTTGATATTTTTCTACTTCTCAGTTTAACAATCATTGAAAGAATGTTTTTTTTATCCTCTTCTTTCTCAATGTGTCCACTTATAATGCTTATTGATCTATTTAGTAAATCAAACCTTTTTCTAAGAACTGAGTCAATGCTAGCTTCTGCTTCATTGATCCTAACTAAAAAGCTTTGAAATTTATTATATATTTGTGCAAATACTATTAATATCGCAAGTAAAGAAATAAAAGAAAATAGTATACTAACCATCATTATAATCACCTAAATAAATTATAGCAAAATAACTATATGTTATCAATTACTTTTGTGTTTATATTAACTTCATGTTAAAATTATATTTAGGAGAGTGATATTGTGGAAGTGAAGTTGGGTGTTTCAAACAGGCATGTACATTTGAGTGAGGAAATATTAGAAATTTTGTTTGAAGGCGAATTGACAAAGAAAAGAGACTTAATTCAAACAGGGCATTATGCAAGTAATGAAACTGTGGATATAAAAACAGACAAAGGTATTATAAAAAATGTTAGGGTATTAGGGCCCATTAGAAATTATACACAAGTAGAAATTTCTAAAACAGATGCGTATAAATTAGGTATTAACCCACCGGTAAGAGATTCAGGTGATTTGAAAAACGCAGAAAAAATAACCATAGTGTCAGAAACAAATGAAGTTACGGTTGAAGAATGTTGTATAATTGCAAATAGGCATATTCATTTAACCCCAAAAGACGTTGAAAAATATGGGCTTGAAGGACAAGAAAAGGTGAGTGTTGAAACGCCTGGAATTAAAGGCGGGATTTTAAATAATGTATTTTTAAAAGTAGATGAAAGTTTTACTTTAGAACTTCATTTAGACACTGATGATGCGAATGCTAACTTGCTTAAAACAGGGGATGTTTTAAAAGTAATTAAATAAAAGCTTGTGACAAGCTTTTTTTTGTTTTATATTTTTAAAATGTATGTTATAATGCTTACATAAAAAAGGAGGTTTTTAATGAAAGTCAAAGTTAAGACCTCTTTGATAGAGGCAGAAAAAGTAATTGAAAAATCGTCTTGTACGGGAATCAAAGTGGGAGAAGTCATTAATTTTAAGGATAAGAACATAAAAAATAAAATTTTTTTAAAAGATAACAATATAAAAATTATTAGAAGTAGTCCACAATATAAAATAACTTTAGATTTTTCGAATAATAAGTGTGAATATTTGTTAATAGATGAAAACCAAGTTTTGAATTTGCAAATAATTACTAAAGAAATTATTATAGAGGAAGGATTATTAAAGATTAATTACAAAGTAGATACTAAAGATATAGACACTATGTTTATATTAGAGTATGAGGTGGTAGAATGGAATTGAAAGATCAAATCAAAAATGATGTTTATGATGTTTTAAAAAATGATATAAGCATAGAAGATGTTATAGTAGAGTATCCAAAAGATAGAACTTTAGGAGACTATGCTGTTCCTTGCTTTGTTTTTGCAAAAATATTCAGAAATAGTCCAATTAATATAGCTAATGAGATTAAGTCAAAATTAGATCAATCAAAGTATGAAAAAATAGAGGTTGTGTCAGGATACTTAAACTTCTTTGTAAAAAAAGAAGAATTAACTAAGTATGTATTAGAGAAAATAGAATCAGAAAAAGAAAACTACGGTTATTCAAATATTGGTTTTGGAAAAACCGCAATTATTGATTATTCAGCACCCAATATTGCTAAACCTTTTGGTGTAGGGCACTTAAGAAGTACTGCAATAGGGCAAGCTATAAAAAACATTTTAGAGAAAACGGGATACGAAACTGTAGGTATTAATCACCTAGGTGATTGGGGGACTCAGTTTGGTAAAATGATTTGTGCTTATAAAAAATGGGGAAACGAAGAAGCGATAAGAAATGAACCTATAAAAGAGTTGTTGAAGTTATATATTAAATTTCATGAAGAAGCGGAAAATGATAAACACCTAGAAGAAGAAGGACGTGCGTATTTTAAAGCTTTAGAAGAAGGTGATGATGAGGCTTTAAAACTTTGGAAGTGGTTTAGAGATGAATCTTTAAAAGAGTTTCAAAAAACTTATGATTTACTAGGAATAGATAAATTTGATTCATATAATGGGGAGTCATTTTACTTAGATAAAATGGAACCTGTTATTGAGGAGTTGAAGGAAAAAGGACTACTCAAGAAAGATCAAGGCGCATATGTTGTTGAACTAGAAGATATGCCGCCTGCCTTAATTATGAAAAAAGATGGGGCGACATTGTATATCACTAGAGATCTAGCCGCGGCTTTTTATAGAAAAAAAACATACGATTTTGATGAGGCAGTTTATGTTATTGGAAATGAACAGTCACTTCATTTAAAACAGTTAAAAGCAGTTATATCTAAAATGGGATATGACTTTGCCAATAATATGCATCATGTTAATTTTGGAATGATACTTCAAAATGGAAAGAAGATGGCAACAAGAAAAGGAAGAACAGTAATGCTTCACGATGTTTTACTAGAGGCTAAAGAGATGGCTAAAAAGCATGTTAAAAACGTTGACGAAAAAGATGTTGAAGAAGTTAGTAGGCAGATCGGAATTGGAGCAGTAATTTTTAATGATTTGAAAAACTACCGTATTAGTGATATAGAGTTTAATTTAGAAGATGTTTTAAAATTTGAGGGTGAAACAGGTCCTTACATCCAGTATACTCATGCTAGAATTAATTCTTTATTAAATGAATCTACTGATTTAGAAATTGATTATAATGATATAGAATTTAATCAATTAATTTGGAATTTAGTGTTTAAATTATATGAATTTAATGATATAATCGTTAAGGCTAAGTTGGGATATGATCCATCATTGATTGCAAAGTATGCAATTGACCTTGCTCAAGACTTTAATAAGTTTTATGGCAATTATAAAATAAATGATGGTAATAACAATGAAAAAGCTTTTAAATTAAGAGTGTCAAAATCAGTTGCAATAGTTCTTAAAGAAAGTTTAAGACTATTGAATATTGATGCACCAAATAAAATGTAAGGGGGGATATTATGTTAAAAGACATTTCAAGAGAAGATTTAGAATTGATGTCATATACAGATATTTCGTATCATATTTTAAAAGAAAAAGGTCAAACATTAAATACACCAGCAATTTTTAAAGAGGTTTGTAAACTTTTAAATTTTAGTGATGGTTTGTTTGAAGAAAAAATAGGTGATTTTTATACATCTTTAACAATCGATAAGAGATTTACTTTACTAGACAATTTTGAGTGGGATCTTAGGGAGAGAAACTTGAGTAAAGATGATGACATCGACGAAGATGAAGATGAAGAAAAAACTGAAGATGATGTTGAAGAAGTTGAAGAAGACGAAGGTGAAGAAGAAACTGAAGACGATCTTTCGCTAGATGATGACTTAGAAGACGATGTCGAAGAAGATGAATTTGAAGATTTGCCTATAGTTGACGAAGATGAATTAGAGAAGTAGTTTGGCTACTTCTTTTATTTATATAACTATTGTGGTAATATATTTACTTAGAGGCGGCTTATTTAAAACGTTAATTATTGACTTGTAAGCAATAAAAAAATGAAGGTGATAAAATGATAGATAAATTAAAAAATTTAAGTGATAGATATTTAGAAATTAGTAACTTATTGACTCAAGAAGAAGTAGTTTCGGATGTTAAGCGATTAACTGAATTATCGAAAGAACAATCGAGACTTAAAAAAGCGCATGAATTGTATGAAAAATATTCTCTTTTGAAGCAAACAAGAGAAGAGGCCAAAGAAATGTTAGATGATCCTGAGATGAAAGAGTTTGCAGAAGAAGAATTTTTAAGCGCTAAAAAAGAGATGGAGTCTATGGAAGAGGAAATTAAAATGGAACTTCTTCCAAAGGATGCTAGAGATGATAAAAATGTTATTGTAGAAATTAGAGGTGCTGCAGGTGGTGATGAGGCAAACATTTTTGCCGGTGATTTGTATAGAATGTATACTAGGTATGCTGAAAAACAAGGCTGGAGAATAGAAGAGTTAAATGCTGAAGAATCAGATGCCGGCGGTTATTCACAAGTGGAGTTCATGATCAAAGGTGAGAATGTTTATTCAAAACTTAAGTATGAAAGCGGAGCTCATAGAGTTCAAAGAGTTCCTTTAACCGAAACACAAGGAAGAGTTCATACGTCTACTGCTACTGTTGTTTGTATGGCAGAAGCAGAAGAGGTAGATGTTGAGATTAAAGCAGATGATATTAGAATCGATGTTTTTAGAAGTGGTGGAGCTGGTGGCCAGTCTGTAAATACTACAGACAGTGCAGTTAGAATAACTCATATCCCAACAGGGGTTGTAGTGTCGAGCCAAAAAGAGAGAAGCCAGATTAAAAATAAAGAGAATGCTATGAAAATATTAAGAAGTAGAGTTTATGAAGAAACTGAAAAGCAAAAAGAAAAAGAACAAGGTGACGAGAGAAAATCAAAAGTTGGAACAGGAGATAGGTCTGAGAAAATAAGGACTTATAATTATCCACAAAATAGAGTTACAGATCATAGGATTTCATTTACTTTAAAACAATTAGATAAAGTTATGGAAGGCGATTTAGAGCAAATTATAGAAGCTTTAATTATCGAAGACCAAAATAGGAAGTTGACTAGCAGTGGAATCTAAAAAATACTTATTAAAGCATTTACCTAAGGATAAATTAGAAGATGGCATGAGAAGGTTAGAAAATAATGAGCCTGTTCAATATATCGTTGGTAATGTTGATTTTTATGGATACAACTTAAAAGTTAATAAGAGTGTTTTGATTCCTAGGTTTGAAACAGAACAATTAGTGGAAAAAACTATATCTTACATTAAAAAAATGAATTTTATTAATCCTAAAGTTTTGGATATAGGCACTGGTTCTGGTGCTATTGCTATTACATTATTCAATGAATTAAATTCGGTTGTAGTAGCAAGCGATATTTCAAGTGATGCTTTGCTTGTTGCAAAAGAAAATAGTAAATTAAATAATGCAAAAATAAAGTTTGTTTTGAGTGATATTTTTGAGAATATTGATGACAAGTTTGATGTTTTAATTAGTAACCCCCCATATATTTCGAAGTCTGGTGAAATTGAAGATGTTGTTTTAAAAAATGAACCTCATCTAGCCTTATTTGCAGATAATGATGGACTATACTTTTACGAAAAAATTTTAAGTGAGGCTAGAAAGTATGTTAAGGAGAGGTTTATTATTGCTTTCGAAATAGGCTTTGATCAAGGGGACAGTGTTTTGAAAATTTCAAAACAATATTTTAAGGATTCAAAAATACTAATAGAAGAAGATTTATCTAATAAAATAAGGTTTTTGTTTATAATTAAGGAGTGAAAAATTCTTTTTTTTGTGATATTATAATAATAGGAGGTTTTATGGATAGGTTAGAAATTAAAAGTGGCGCAAAAAATTTAGCATTTAATAATAAGTGGGTTATATGGGAACCGGTTATTTATTTTGCTTTATTTGCAGCTGCAATAGGTTTTTTTCAAGGTATGATTGAAGTTTTTGGTAATTTAGAAATATTTGTATTAGCTTTTGAAGTTTTATACATATTAGTTTCCGTTGTGTTTTCGGTTGCTTACTTAAATTACGTTGTATCTTTCACTAGGGGGTACAAAAAAAATATTATGACTTTGATGAAGGAATTCCAAGAGGAACTATTAAGTGTTTTGGCAATTATGTTAATTGTATTTTTAATAGTATTGTTTTGGTCGATATTTCTTATAATACCAGGAATTATAGCGGCATATGTTTATTACATGGTTTTATATGTCAAAGCTATGAACAAAGAATATAGTTATAAGGAGTCAATTAAAGAAGGGAAGAAGTTAATGCGTGGCAAAAAAATGGATTTCTTTATCTTTCAATTGAGCTTTATTCCTTGGATTATACTTTGTATAATTACTTTAGGGTTGGCCCTTATTTGGTTTATCCCATATTATACAATTGCTGAAGCTATGTATTATGAAAAATTAGTTGAATTGAATCAAGATTAATAAAAGAACTTAGGTTCTTTTTTCTTTTATGTGATCATAATATTTGGTATAATTGAGTTGGTGATAGTATGCATGAAAAATTAAAAGTTTTATTAGAACAAATTGGTTTAGAAAAAGATAATTATAATTATTTTTTAGATGGAAAGCTAAATAAGATAGTAGGTAACAGAAGTAAAGATGCCTATACTTTTTTTATTACTATAGAGAATAATTTGCCGATTCATGTATATGAAGATTTTTGTCAAAAATTAAGTGATAAATATTCTAACTATAAAGTAAAGCTTGATTTAACAGTGGTTAATCCAAAAGGCATAGATAACTATTTCAAACATTTAATTGATACATATAGTAAGGAATACCCCTTATTAAGTATATATAAAGATTCTGTTTGTGGGGTTGATGGATGCCAGATTAATTTAGAAATTAGCAATAAAGCCGAGGAAATGAAATTTAACTCTGTTAAGAGCAAAATAACTAAAAAGTTAAAACAAGCAGGATTTAAAGATGCTTGCTTTAATGTTTCAATTGATAAAAACAAAAGCAATGAAATAAAAGAAGTAATAAATAAAGAGAGAAACGGACATAAAATAACAAAGAGAAAAAAAGTTGAATCTAAAATAATTTTTGGTGAGGAAATAAGATCTAAAGTTACTGGTGTTTCTGATATTATTTCTGAAGAAAATAATGTTTGTATTGATGCTAAAGTTTTTGATGTAGATTTTTTTGAGTCTCCTAAAACTTCTTTTAAGATTATTACTTTAAAGGTGACCGATAAAACAGATAGCATTTATTGTAAAATTTTTACAAAAGATGCTTCTGTATATAAGGATTTAAAAAAGAAAATAGAAATTGGAAATTATTATAAATTCAGAGGATATACTAAAAATGATGCTTATGCCGGAGAATTGGTTTTAAATATAAGAGATATTAATAGATCAAATTTTAAAGATGAAGAAGTTATTGATGATGCGCCAAATAAAAGAGTTGAACTTCATGCGCACACTTTTATGAGCCAAATGGATGGTTTGATTAAACCTACTAGCCTTATTAATATGGCGAAAAAGTTAGGTCATAAAGCAGTTGCGGTCACAGACCACAATAGTGTTCAGTCTTATCCGAATTTGTTTCATACAGTAACTAATATGAACAAATCATTAAAAGATGGAGAAGAACCTTTTAAAATGATTTATGGGGCAGAATTAGTAATGATTGATGATACTATTGATGTTGTTGTAAGGCCTACTGATAGTGATATCATATCTAATACATATGTAGTTTTTGATTTGGAGACAACAGGTTTTAATGCTGGAGCCGGTGATCAAATAATTGAAGTTGGAGCCGTTAAAATTAAAAACGGTGAAATTATTTCTAAGTTTTCTAAATTAGTTGATCCTAAAAGAAAGTTAGTAAAAAAGATTACAGAAATAACAGGTATTACAGATGAAATGTTAAAAGGACAGGCGTCAGAAGAAGAGGTTATTAAGGAATTTCAAGAATATATTCAAGATTTACCTTTGGTTGCTCATAATGCGAAGTTTGATATGTCTTTTTTAGAAATGGCGTATAAAAAGTATGGTTTGGGAGAGATAAAAAACACTGTTATTGATACATTGGAATTATCTCGTGTTCTTGATTCTAATTATGCTAGACATAATTTGTCTGCTCTTGTTAAAAGGTATGATGTTGAATTTGATGAGAATAATCATCATAGAGCTGATTATGATGCAGAAGCAACAGCTTATGTATTAATGAAGATGTTGAAAAAGTTAAATGACCAAAACATTAAAAAGTTGACAGATATAGAAAAACTAGTTGGGCGTGAAGAAATATTAAAATTTGGTAAGCAGTATCATGTGAATGTGCTTGCTAAAAATAAAGTAGGGCTTAAAAATTTATTTAAATTAATTTCACTAGCTAGCACAAAATATTTGTATAAAACTCCAAGAATACCTAGAAGTGAGATTAATAATTTAAGAGAAGGATTATTAATCGGGAGCAGTTGCTATGAAAGTGAAGTTTTTAAAGAGGCCGCTTCTAAAACGGAAGAAGAATTAATTAACGTTATTTCATTTTATGATTATATTGAAATTCAACCGCCATCACTTTATGATCATTTAGTTCAGTCAGATAGTTTTGCTTCTAGAAAAGAATTGCAAGATCATTTAATGAAAATAATTAAGGTAACTGAGGAGTGTAATAAACTTTTAGTTGCTACTGGTGATGTGCATCATTTAACTAAAGAAGACAAAATATATAGACAAATAATAGTTAATCAAAAAGTACCAGGTGGTGGTAGACATCCATTATCTAGAAAAGGTATAACAGATATACCATCAGCACATTTTAGGACTACTAATGAAATGCTGGATGAATTTAGCTTTTTAGATGAAAAAATGAAAAATAAAATCGTCATAGAAAACCCTAATGCTATAGCAGATATGATTGATGTTATTGAAGTGATAATAGATACTAAAGGAGTTCCTTTTTCTCCTAAAATTGAAAATTCAGAAGAAACTGTAAAAAAACTTGTTTATGATGAAGCTCACAGGCTTTATAGTGATAATTTACCAGAAATTGTTAAAGATCGAATTGAAAAAGAGCTTGAAGGTATTATAGGCGGAGGATTCGATGTTATATATTTGATTTCTCAAAAACTTGTTAAAAAATCAAATGATGAGGGTTACCTAGTTGGTTCTAGGGGTTCTGTTGGGTCTTCTTTTGTCGCGACTTTAATGGGGATAACTGAGGTTAATCCACTTCCGGCTCATTATAGGTGTCCTAAATGTGGCGAGAGCATTTTTGAAATTAATGGAGAAACGTTAGGTTCAAAATATCCATCTGGCTTTGACCTACCGGATATGAATTGTAGTAAATGTGATGAAGTTATGACTAAAGAAGGTCAAGATATGCCTTTTGCGACATTTTTGGGATTTAATGCTGATAAAGTTCCAGATATTGATCTTAATTTCTCGGGCGATTATCAGTCAAAAGCTCATGATTATACTAAAGAGTTATTTGGTGAAGATTATGTTTTAAGAGCTGGAACAATTGGAACGGTTGCTGCTAAAACAGCATACGGGTTTGTTAAAGGATATTGTGAAGACAAAGGTATTTTGATGAGAAATGCTGAGGTTGAAAGACTTGCATTAGGATGTACTGGGGTTAAAAGAACTACTGGTCAGCACCCGGGCGGAATAGTTGTTATTCCAGACTATATGGATGCTTTTGACTTTACGCCTTATCAATTTCCAGCAGATGATCCAAACTCAGCGTGGAAAACAACACACTTTGATTATCATGCGATAGAAGAAAACATTTTAAAATTAGATATATTAGGCCACGATGATCCAACTTTATTAAAAGTTTTACAAGATTTAACTGGTGTGGATATAATGAAAATACCCTTTGATGATCAAAAGGTTATGGGTATATTTAGAAGTCCAGAACCGCTTGGAGTTACTAGTGAAGAAATAAATTGCCCTACTGGAACACTAGGTGTACCGGAGTTTGGGACAAACTTTACTATAAACATGTTAGTCGATACTAAACCTACAACATTTGCAGAACTTATTAAGTTATCTGGTCTTTCTCATGGTACAGATGTTTGGTTAGGTAATGCTCAGGAATTAATTAGAAACAATGTTTGTGATTTTAAAGAAGTTATTGGTTGTCGTGATGATATTATGGTTTATTTAATGTATAATGGCTTAAAACCAAAAGATGCCTTTAAAATTATGGAATTTGTTAGAAAAGGTAAAGCAAGTAAAGATGAAGAAAAGTGGAGTGAGTATAAAAAAATCATGCAAGATGCTGGTATTGTAGATTGGTATATTGATTCTTGCTATAAAATTAAATATATGTTCCCAAAAGCTCATGCAGCAGCTTATGTTATGAGTGCGTTTAGAATCGCCTGGTTTAAAGTTCATTATCCACTTGAATATTATTTAGGTTATTTTTCTGTTAGGTGTAGTGACTTCGATATTGATGTAATGATCGAAGGTAGAGATGCTATAAAAAGAAAACTCGTTGAAATAGTTAATAAAGGTAGAGAAGCATCAAATAAAGAATTAGATACCCAGGAGGTTTTGAAGCTTGCTTTAGAAGCAACTGCTAGAGGTGTAGTTTTTGAAAATGTTGATCTAAACAAAAGTGATGCATCATATTTTACTAAAGGTAGCCATGATATGGCATTGATACCACCTTTTTCATCAATTGATGGACTTGGTACGACAGTTGCCAAAAAAATAGTCGAAGAACGCGAAAAGGCACCTTTCTTGAGTATTGAAGATTTGCAAAAAAGGTGCAAAGTTTCTTCAACTCTAATAGAGAAGATGAGAAAAATGAAAATACTAGATGATCTTGATGAATCAAGCCAACTGAGTTTGTTTTAGGAGGTAATATGGAAAAAAGAAAAGATTATATTGATTGGGATACTTATTTTATGGCAGTAGCAAAACTTTCTGCTAAAAGAAGTAAAGATCCTTCAACTCAAGTTGGAGCATGCATTGTGAGTGAGGACAATAGAATTCTTTCTATTGGATATAATGGTGCTCCCAATGGTTTTCATGATGATAAGTTCCCTTGGGATAGGGAAGGTGAACCTTTTAATACTAAGTATTTTTACGTTTGTCATGCAGAGTTTAATGCCGTTTTAAACTTTCAAGGAAGTAGAAAAGACTTAAAGGGTGCTAAAATATATGTGGACCTTTTCCCGTGTAATGAATGCGCTAAAATAATTATTCAGGCTGGAATTAGTGAAGTAATTTATTTATCTGACAAATACGCTGATTTAGATATGACAAAAGCAAGTAAAAGGCTTTTTGATGAGTGTGGCGTTAAATATAAACAACTTGATATTAGTGATAATTTTCCAATAGTATTAGAATGATACTATTGGTTTTTTATGTTTTGTAAAAGTTCTCAAAATATGTTATTCTAACTATTAATAAAAAAGTCAGTAGGTGATATTATGAATGCTAGAAGTACTAAGAATATTCATGATTTAAGTAACAAAAATTTAAAAATGTCGTTTGAAATAGTCTCTAATGCACGTAAAGAAATCATGCATTTAGTGAACGACGGGATCATCGCTGATTATCAAGAGGGAGACTATATATTGAATTTATATAGTTTGTTTATTAGTTATTTTAATAGTATTTATGATGAAGTTGGTGACTATGATTCTGCTAAAATATCGGTTATTAATGAATTCTTATCTGAAGAAAATTTACATCACTTTGAAAAGAATGGTAGAAAAGTCAAAAATGATGGTTCAAAAACACTTAATTATTTGAAAAAAAGGTTTGATGCTTTATTTAGTATTGAAAACTTTTTTGCCAATATAGCTAGAAATAGCTGGCCTAGATATTTAACGGATTTTGATGATTTTAAAAACGGAAATGAACAATTTAGGTTTCTAATAGAACCGCTCAATTATGAAGAAAAAGATTATAAAAAGGCTTCCTTGATTACTGAGATGCAGCTAAGCATGAATTCTTCCAATGTGGGTGTAGTATATGATATAAACAATAAAAGCGTATTGGGATCTAATATAGGAGAGATTAATTTAACAAAGCAAAAAGAAGATAGTGTTTTATCAGTTCTCAAAGTAAACGGATATAATTATGTTTCTCTTACAAATGGTTTTAATAAATTACTTACGCCTGATAGGATTATAGAAAAAAATATAAATATAAATTTTACTGTCAACCCAGATATTTTTGAATATGATAACGATGTTTTTAATGAGGTTATATTAGATTCAAAGGAAATAAAACCAAAAGGGATATTGATGATCTCTAATTCTGTTGATTTTTTATTTGACGAATATATTGAAGCTGTTAAAAAACAAAAAGAATTAGATTTGGATATTAAAGTTATCAATGTTGGAACATATAGAAAAAAGTTAATAGAAAAGCTTGCTTTAAACAAGACCAAAAATGAAGTCACTTCAAAAGATTATGTTAGATTGAGAAAAAGACTAAATGATTTTGAGAAAAAAAATTATTTATATGAATTCACTTCATCTGAGTTGTCTTCGTTAATAAAAGGGTATAAAGATGACATTTTAAATTACACGTCTATTGATGATGAAGTAGTTGAAATTATAAGAAAACATTTAGATAAGAAAGATAAGCAAATATATAATAAAGTTAGAGGAAGGTAACTTCCTTTTTTTATTGAATATATATATGATATAATTTAAGTGGTGATAAAATGAAAAAAGAAGTTGTATTTTTAAGTGTATTATTTGTATCTTTGGTGTTGGGAAGTATTATTTTTGCCTTTTCAAATTCTCGTGATGATGAAAAGTATAAAGGCCTTGATCCAATTGCCAAATATGATGGCTATGCCATATATGATTTAGTTGAACAAAAGGGATTGATGTGTGCTGAAATGATTGAAGTCTTAGGCACTGTAGATGGACATGATTATTACTTGTCTTGTTTGAAGGGGAGCAATATATTGTTTATTAAAGATGATATAAAACTGAATATATATGATGTTTTAGAAGACAATTTAATAAGTTTAGAAAAATTATATGAACTTAATATTATAGACAAAATGGATGTGATTTATGAATAGACTTATATTAATTGATGGGAATAATTTACTTTTTAGAAGTTATTATGCAACTGCATATACTGGTAATTTCATGAAAAATAGCAAAGATTTTCCAACGAATGCTCTTTTTGGATTTACTAATATGATTAACAAAATAATATTAGAAGAAAAACCTACATATATTTTGGTAGCATTCGATAAAGGAAAGACATTTAGAAATGAAATGTACGATGACTATAAAGCTGGTCGAATTGAAATGCCTGAGGAACTTAAAGTTCAGTTTCCTATTGCAAAAGATTTGTTAACGGCAATGGGAATCAAATATTATGAGATTGAAGGTTATGAAGCCGATGATATAATTGGAACTTTTGCTTCCTATTGTGATGATGCCAAAGATTTTCAAGGCACTATTATTAGCAGTGATAAAGATTTGTTACAACTGATTTCTAACGATGTTGATATTAAGCTTTTAAAGCAAAAAGATTATATTAGATATGATTTGGACTCTTTTTACAAAGATTATGGAATTAAACCTGAAAAAATTGTTGATTTAAAATCTTTGCAAGGTGATTCTTCTGATAATATTCCTGGAGTTAAGGGGATAGGTGAGAAAACGGCTTTAAAACTGTTAAAAGATTATGGGTCTCTTGATGGTATATATGAGAGTATAGAGGATATCAAGGGAAAATTAAGAGAGAAGTTAGAAAATGATAAGGATAATGCATATTTATCTTATAAGTTAGCTAAAATAACTAAGGATGCACCCCTTAAAATTGACATGTGCGATGTGCTTTATAAAAATAAAGATCATAAAAGATTAACCGAACTTTATGAAGATTTAGAATTTTATTCTTTTTTAAAAAAAGAAAATAATAAAAGTGATGAAAAGGTAAAGTATGCGGTTATTGATGATATTTCTTTAATTAAAACAGACAAACCACTATCTATTCATATTGAAACCGATAACATCAATTATCATAAGGCGAATGTTTTAGGCGTAGCGCTTTATAACGAAGATGTTAGTTATTTTGTTAAACGAGAAAACTTAGAAAACATTGAAAACTTGTTTAATGGAGTTGAAAAGTATACGTATGATTTAAAAAAACTAGAAGTTTGTTTAAAATATATGAACTCAACAGTAAATAATGTTTGTTTTGATACTATGATTGCAGCGTATTTGTTAAATTATAATGTTAAGGAAGATGTTGCATATTTGGCTAATCAGTTAGGGTATGATGTTTTTTTCGCAGAAAATATATATTCTAAAAAAGAAGAATTTAATGAATCTAAAATGATCGAAAATGCTGTTAAGAAAGCAAAATTTATTCATGAGACAAAAGAGGAATTTATAAGTAAGTTAAAAGAAGAAGATGAGTATGATCTTTTTATCGATATGGAAATGCCGCTTGCAAGCACATTGGCAGAAATGGAATACAACGGTGTTTATGTTAATGAAAAAGAATTAAAAAATATGGGTGAGGAGATTGATGTTAAATTAGATATTGTTAGTAATGATATTTATAATAAAGCTGGTGAGGAGTTCAATATAGGAAGTCCTAAGCAACTTGCTCACATCTTGTTTGATAAACTTGGATTGCCTACATATAAGAAAGGAAAAACTGGTTTTTCTACTTCTGTTGATGTGCTTAACAAGTTAAAAGATAAGCATCCAATTATTAAGGAAATATTAAAACACAGAAATTTAAGCAAGTTAAAGTCTACTTATATAGATGGACTAATTAATACTATTTCAGAAGATGGCAAGATTCATACTATGTATAACCAAACGCTTGCTAGAACTGGGAGGCTTTCTTCTATTGAACCAAACCTTCAAAATATTCCGATTAGAAGTGATTATGGTAGGAAAATTAGAAAAGCATTTGTTCCATCTAAAGATTCTATATTACTATCAAGTGATTATTCACAAATTGAACTTAGAATTTTAGCTCACATTGCAAATGTAGATTCACTAATTGAAGCTTTTAATGAAGGTGTAGACATACATACTAAAACTGCTAGTGATATTTTTGATGTAGATAAAGAGATTGTAAATAGTGAACAAAGAAGAATTGCTAAAGCGGTTAATTTTGGTATTATTTATGGAATTAGTAGTTATGGGCTTTCTGAAAACTTAGATATAAGTGATAAAGAGGCTAGTGAGTTTATTGATAAATATTTAAAAACATATCCAGGTATTAAAGAATATATGGATGGGTGTATAAAAAAAGCATATGAAGATGGATATGTAGTAACGCTTTTTAATAGAAAAAGAAAAGTTGAAGAGTTATCTAATACAAATTATATGATTAGAAAACAAGGGGAGAGAATTGCTTTAAATACTCCAATTCAAGGAACTAGTGCAGATATTATAAAAATTGCAATGGTAAATATTAAAAAAGAGTTTGAAAAACAAAATATAAAGTCTAAAATGATACTTCAAGTGCACGATGAACTTGTATTTGATACATTGAAAGAAGAGGAAGAAAAAGTTTCTAAAATAGTTCGAAATATAATGGAAAGTGTTGTCGAATATAAAGTTCCTTTAAAGGTAGATATATCTACCGGTTGTAATTGGTATGAAGTAAAATGATATTGACAATGAAAAATATGTGTGTATAATTAAAACTATATTTTAAATGCAGTGAGGAAGACTAGTAGTAAATATACTATTTAAAAGCGAGTTAGTGGTGGTGTGAACTAACAATAGTAATTTATGAATCTACTTCTGAGTGAAATGTAAACATTTCCGGGGAAACTCGTTAAACTAAATTAAGGCTATAACTAGGATGGCACCGCGATGTTCGCTCCTATGATT
>SKFZ01000026.1 GCA_007117695.1 Bacilli bacterium | reverse complement strand
GTTGCTATTAATGCGATTATTGCTAGTATTACTATTACTGCAAGTAGCTCTATTAATGTAAATCCCTTTTTAAACATTTTAATATCCTCCTATTATTAAAATTATTATAACACATTTTTTATACAAAAAAAGAGTTTTATAAAAAACTCTTTTATTCATTTACGCTATCTTCTTCTAACTTAACTAAAACTTCTCTTGGCTTTGAACCGTTGTTGGGACCTATAATTCCTCTTTCTTCTAAAACATCTATTGCTCTTGCTGCTCTATTGTAACCTATTTTAAAGCGTCTTTGAAGCAATGATGCTGAAGCTTTTCTCTCCTTTATAACAAACTCAACAATCTCATTGTATAATGGCTCATCATCAGCCTCATTAGCTAGGTGGCTAACTCCGTCTGTTGCACCTTCTTCAACAATTAAAGAATCATCGTATTCAGCTTTTTGTTGCTCTATAGTATATTCAACAACATTTCTAATTTCATCATCAGAAATAAATGTACCTTGAACTCTTAACGCGGTATTTTCACCTGTTGGTAAAAAAAGCATATCCCCTTTACCTAAAAGTTTTTCAGCACCAGTTGAATCAAGTATAGTTCTAGAATCAATACTGCTACTTACAGCAAAAGAAATCCTTGAAGGAATATTTGCTTTGATTAAACCAGTAATAACATCAGTTGAAGGTCTTTGAGTTGCCACTATTAAATGTATTCCTGCAGCCCTTGCCATTTGAGTAATCCTAGTAATAGAATCTTCAACATCTTTTGCAGCCACTAACATTAAATCAGCAAGCTCATCAACTATTACTACTATGTATGGAAGTTTTGATATTTTAGATTCATCATCCAAAAGCTTATTCTTTTTTTCTATTAAAGCATTATAACCAGCAATGTTTTTTACATTGTTATCTGAAAAAACTTCATACCTTCTATCCATTTCAGAAACTATTTTTTTAAGGGCTATGTTTGCTTTTCGAGGATCCGATATTACCGGACTAGACAAATGCGGAACACCATTGTAAATGTTCAATTCAACCTTTTTAGGATCAATCAAAACTAATTTCACCTCATCAGGCTTAGCTCTCATTAAAATAGAAACTATAATACTATTAATACAAACCGACTTACCACTACCAGTAGCACCTGCCACAAGAAGATGAGGGGTTTTATTAATCTCAGCATATATTGGCCTACCATTAATGTTTCTACCTAAAGTAACTAATAATTTACTATCATTTAAGCTTTTTGGAACACTTTCCAAAATTTCCCTAACGGTAACCGTTTTAGTTTTCTTATTTGGAATTTCAACACCGACTGTTTTTTTAGATGGAATTGGCGCTTGAATTCTAACATCCTTAGCAGCTAACCCAAGCGCTATTTCTTTATTTATACCTAATATTTTATTAACTTTAGTACCCGATTTAAGTTCCAACTCATACTGTGTTACAGTAGGACCAACATTAATAGCAACAACTTTTCCATTAATATCAAAATCTTTTAAAATAGATTCTAATGTTTTTATTGTTTCCTTTATTTCTGCTTCATCTTTAGGATTAGTGTTGTTTTTAGCGTGATCCAAAAGTTTTATCGGTGGAAGCGTATAACCAATTGATGATATTGCTTTTTCCTTTACAACTAAATCATCATCTAAAGTATCATCTTTTTTACTTTCATCATTTTTCTTAATGACATCATCTACTGATGATATTATTACTCTTTTATCTTCATCATACTCTTTTTCTTTTTGCTTAACTTCTTTTGAAACTTTATCTTCCATTTTTTTGAATCTAAAATTAGCAACTAACACTTTAATTTTAGAAACAAGTGAGATTCCCGTAATTGATACGAACCCTAATATTGCCATAGTTGCCATAATCAAATAAATAACTATGTCATTAAATAATTTAGTAAAAAAGAAATAAGTGTAATCTCCAATAATTCCTGCACCCACTCTATAATTTACTACAGAAAACAAGTTGTCACTTGCAATTTCAAAGTTGTATGAAAAAATACTACTATCCATATTTCCAACTCTGCTTGCTAAAAAAAGTAATAGCGGAAGCAATAAAAGTAATATTCCATAAAACCTCGTAGTTCTAAAGCTAGGTACCTTTTGTTTAAACATCATATAAACCCCAACATAAATACCTAACAAAAATATAAAATAGTGTGCCGTTCCTAAAAAAAACATAGCAACACTAGTTAAGAACACACTAAAAGCGCCTCCTGCCTCTCCAAGTAATCCGATAACAGATATTAGAAGAATCACAAGACCCTTTAATTCATAGTAATTATTTTGTTTTTTTGTTTTTCTTTTTGCCATATATTCACCTATTCTAAAATAATTATATCATAAAAAAACTAAATAGCATCACTTAATAAATCATCATTATCTAATGCTTCCACTAGTTTATCAATCTCTTCATAAGTATTATATAAATAAAAACTAATTCGACAAGTATTTTTAACTGATAAAACACCTTTTAAATTTTTAGCACAATGGTTTCCGGCTCTAACACAAATATTATGTTTATTTAAATAAACCGCAACATCTTGGGCAAAAACTCCATCATAGTTAAAAGTAATAATCCCCGATTTAGTATGTTTGTTATATATTTTGATCTTTTTATTTTCAGACAATTTATTAACTGCATATTCTTTTAATTTAAGCTCATGATTATATATTTTATCTAACCCTATATCGGTTAAGTAATCTATAACTTTTGAAAAAGCAATAATTCCTGCAATATTTTGAGTTCCTGCCTCATGCCTAGCTGGTAATTCAGAATACTGTTTTGAACCATCTTCATAAAAATTCGCGTTCATTCCTCCACCAAATAAAAGTGGTCTCATCTCGCTTAACAATTCTTCTTTACCATATAAAACACCAACACCTGTTGGACCTAGCATCTTGTGCGCTGAGAAAGTTAAAAAATCTACTCCTAAATCTTGAACATCAACTTTAGTATGAGCAACGCTTTGAGCTCCATCTACTAAAACTTTTATGCCCAAACTTTTAGCATATTTACAAATTCCTTTTATATCTCTAACATCACCTATAACATTACTAATATGAGCAAGAGAAATAACTTTAGTCCTTTTAGTTATACTTTTTTTAACTGAATCTAAAGTTAATTCATTATTTTCATCAAGGCTTATATAAGAAACTTTAATTCCTTTCTCTTCAATAAGTTCAAACCAAGGTAAAACATTTGATGCATGCTCACTTAAACTAATTAATACCTCATCACCAGAACATAAACTTTCTTTAAAGTAGCCAAAAACAACTCTATTTATAGAATCTGTCGTGCCACTAGTAAAAACTATTTCCTTAGTTGTTTTAGCATTAATTAAATTTTTTACTTTTTCTCTTGTGTTTTCATATAACGTGTCGACTTTAAAACTAATATCATAATCACCACGGTGAGCGTTTGCTGAATAATTTTGATAATAGTCAACAGTCGCATCTATCATGCACTTTGGCTTAAGTGTAGTCGCACCATTATCAAAGTATATAATATTATTTTTTAAAATCGGAAAATCTTCTCTATTCATAAAACTACCCCCAGTAGTTACTTATAACTTTTTTGATTGCTTTTTCTTGTGATTTAGTAACATTTAAATTTTTCATCAAAAACCCTTTAGTTAAAAGATTTATAGAAGTTTCATAATCAATGCCTCTACTCATCAAATAAAAAACTTCATCATCACTAAAACTTCCAATAGAAGCCGCGTGATTTGCAATTGATGTATCTTCTTCAATAATTAGATTTGGTTTAATTATGCAATCATTTTCATTGAAAGTAATAATTCTACCATTTTGATTAATCATACATTCTTCTTTGCCTTTTAAAATTACGCCATTTAAATTAACATTAATAGAACCTTCGTCTATATTGATGCCCGATATATTTAAATTGCTACATGTTTTTGAGGCATTATGATTAATTAACATAGTGTATTTTTCTTCATCGGTCGCAATAGTTTTGAAATTCATGTCAAAAGAAGCCTTAAAACCATTTAAATTAACTATGCACAACTCATTTGATCCACTAGCATCATATATTTTAGTTGAACTTACATTTGCAGCTTCATCAACATAGTATTTATATTGCACTTTTACAAACTTGCCTTCTCTTCTCTCAAATAGTTTAAGAGAAGCCCCCTTATGGACATGGAAAAAAAGATCTAACCTAGACTCACTATCACTTTCATAATCGATTTCTAATTCAACATCTTCATATATGTTAAATTTTATACTGTTAATGCTGAAAAATTCATTTTTTAAAATAAAGTCTAATTTGATTCCCTCACTAATTTTGCTTTTCTTTATTTCATCATTGTGAATAACTATCTTATTCATTATTTAATGCTTCCTTTAAATAACAACCAAATTTTTCTTTTAAGCGTTTATCATTAGTATAACCATGTTCTTCGATATAATCTACTAAAGTATGATCTCCACTTGCCACAATTTTCCCTTCATTCATAACATGAACAAAATCTGGTTTAACATAATTTAAAAGTCGACTATAATGGGTTATTACGAGCATTGAGGGTTTATGATCCTTATAATAATCCATTATACTATTTCCAACTACATTCAAACTATCTACATCTAGTCCTGAGTCTATTTCATCTAATAAAATAAACTTTGGTTTAAGCATATACATTTGCAAAACTTCATTTTTCTTTTTTTCTCCACCAGAGAAACCTTGGTTTACCGCTCTATTTGCCATATCTTTTTGCATTTTTAAATTTTCTGAAACACTATTCATATTTTTTACAAATGAAAATAAACTGAATTTTTCTTTGTCTCTTGAGTGTAGAGCAGTTCTAAGAAAATCAGCATTAGTAACACAATCTATTTCTGTAGGAGACTGCATACCTAAGAAAATTCCTAAGTTCGATCTTTTATCTACCGACAAATCATTTATTTTTATATCGTCAAAATAAATTTCACCACTCAAAACCTTGTATTTAGGATCACCCATAATAACTTTAGATAAAGTTGACTTACCGGTTCCATTTGGTCCCATAATTGCATGTATTTCGCCTTCATTGATTTCTAAATTGAAATCATCTAATATTGTATTGCCATCTATACTAACAGTTAAATTAACTATTTTTAAATTCGCCATAATAACAACTCCTCATAGGTATTTTATCAAAAATAGCATCTTTAAACAACTGTATGTTATAATTATCTTAGGAGTGATATTATGGATTGTATTTTTTGCAAAATAGTAGATGGAACACTTCCATCATACAAAATTTATGAGGATGACAAGTTATTAGTCTTTCTAGATGCTTTCCCATCAGTATATGGACACACATTAATTGTTCCCAAAAAGCATTTTCAAGATTTAGATGATATTGATAGCGAAATTTTAAACCACATAATGAATGTTTCTAAAAAAATAAAATTAATGTTAGAAGAAAAACTAAATTGTGACGGCATGAGTATTCAACAAAACAATGGGGACCTTCAGGAAGTAAAGCATTATCACCTTCATTTAAAACCGTATTTCAAAGACAAAAAAGAATTGGAAAACATAAAATCAATATATGAAAAAATTAAAAAGTAAAGGTAATTTTCACACCTTTACTTTTTTTATTACATATTCTTTTCATTTAAAAAGCTATTAATTTCATCCATAGAAAAACCTTTTTTATATAACTTTTGAAACATCTTTTTCCGATCAATTTTCGGTTCTCTTTTTATAAAAATATTATAATTATAGTCAATTGCACTATTATTATCAGAACAGTTAGCATCAAATATATCTGATACTAAATTTCTATCATAACCCTTACTATTAAGATCATATATAATTTTTTGCCTAAGTACATATTTAGAATCTTTTTTATTTTGGTTTATTTTTTTAACAACTAATTTGGTTATCTTATCACAAATTTCGCCTTCACAAATATATGAAATCGCATCATCAATAACTTCATCATCAATACTATGTGCAAGCAATTCTTTTTTAATTTTTAAAGGGCCATCATTCGATAAATTGAATCTATCTGTTACAAAAGCTTTTGAAAAAGTAATATCATTTATTAAATTAATTTTTTTTAAATTATTAATAATCTTCTTTTGGTCACTTTCTTTTAGTTCAAATTTATCTAAATAATTAATAACCTCTTTTTCGCTTCTCATTTTTTTTGAAACAAACTTAATTACTTTATTATAAATATCAAAATACTCTGTATCTTCAAAAATCTTAGATAGTTTTTTTTCATCAATCTTCCCATCATTTAATAAATTGTTATTTATAATAACATCATCATAAGTAATGATTTTTTCATTATTGTCAAATGAGACTTTATACTTATTGCTTCTAGTTTTAGATATTTTATCAACTTTCATAAAAACACCTCCACAAATTAATTATACCAAACATTTGTTCATTAACAAATAAAAAAAGAGAATTAACCTCTTTTACTTTTAACCATCACTTTTCCCTTTTCATATGAATCATAATTAGTTTTATTAAAACATTTTAGTTTTTCAGTGTCTTCTTTAGAAACTTTAAAAGATTTTTTCTCGTTTGAATTTAACTCATCAATGCAGTATTTAACAATTTTTTTATTATTAATTATAACTTTGTCTTTTTTACTTATTTCAACAAGATTTATTTTATTGCTATTTGGTAGCATTTCCATTTTAGGCATAGTTAAAGTATGTCCCTCAGGCAATGGAAAATTTATTGTATTATCAACAAAATAAACATAATCAATCGGTCCTGCAAAATATTTTGTTTTCCTTTGAATAATGCTTTTTTTTGTTTCTTTTAAAAACTTTATATGTTCTTTTTTTGTTTTAGGTGTAATATATTTATACATATTACCATTTTTAACTCTTTTTACTTCCCTAGTAGGATTAAATTCTAGTTTTTTATCTAAATTTTCTTCAAACATAATTTTAGATTTATGTTTTATAGAGTTAAAATTAGGTAACAAAAAATTTACAAGTGCGACATCTGCTTTTCTAACTTGAAGCTCATCTTTTTCTTTTATCTTTTTGAAATCTTTAACAATAGTTAATAATACATCCGCATTATACTCATTAGTATCGCCATAATACAAATTTATAACATCATCACTACAACTACCTATTACAATGCCGAAGTTATTAAAGTAATAAGTCGTTCCCTCAATTGAAGAAGTTTTGAAATTACTTTCAACTAATTTTTTAATATAATTGTAATCCACATCATTTCTTGTCATAATTAGTCTCCTTTGCTTTGGTATATATAATCCCATAAACTAAATGCAAAGTCAAATAAAAAAGACTTAATCTTCTTTAATTTTGATCAAATCTTTCGCTACTTCTTCTAAAGCTTTACCAATATTATTTTTCGATACATACTTTTCATCTTTCATTTGAAAGTGCCCAGTCTCTTCCATCTGACGAGCTCTCATAGATGCTACATTAACAAGTAAATATTTCGATCCAACTTTTGCAATAAGCTTATCTATTGATGGATAAATCATACTATCACTCCCCTTGTAATTAATATAATAGATGATTTTTCAAAGTAAAACAAGTTTTTGTACACTTATTTTACAGCTTCCTAATTTCGTTTAAAATTTCGTACATAGCATAAGTATCTTGCTTACAATATTCTACTAATTTATTATATTTATAATTAAACTCATCTTCACTCATATTAGGGTAATTTGCATACGTAATTAAAGCGTCCATACCATTAGCTATTTCCATATCCTCATAACTTAAATTAGAAAAAACAGGAAGTACTTTTTTTATTGAAAAAGAGCCATTAAAATCTTTATGGTAATAATTCATGAGTTTAGCCCTTTCCTCATCTATACCTAAATCCTTATATAAGCTACTTTTAGTGTTAACAATGTACATTAAGTCAAACATCATTTCATTCAATTTTTTCAAACTTAATGCATATTTTGGAAAAAGTTCTGCTAGTTCTTTAATTCTAGTTTTTTCAAAAGACTCATTATAAGATAAAATAGTTCCACCACTATTTACATCAATATATGAAAGCATCTTATCAACTAATTCTTCCCGGCGATCAGAGTGATCACTTGCTAAAAAGTGGTAATGATCTTGTTCTTTATCTAAAACTCCAGGTTCTTTTTCAATATGTATAGAAAATTGAAAAACAGACTGACTATAACACCTCTCACCCTTAAATCTTGGAAGTGGACATGGAAACGTTTCAAAATCCAGATGATAAACCGGATACTTTATTTCATTTAGTCCTTTTTTGATTTTCTCTTTATCTATATATATTTCATCTTTTTCTATCGCATTTATTTGAATTTCTTGTTTTCTTTTTGAAACATAATCTTTTGGGATATCTGTTATTTTAACAATCCCATCATTTATTAAATCAAACATGGTAACTTTATCTCCATTAACTTTAAAGCCATTACTTATTCCAAATAGATTTACAACAGAATGCTTATTTGGAATATCCTTCCAACAAATATCTTTATACTTACAAACAGTAGTTTTTTTATTTTCACAGTACTTACCAAGATTGCAAGGTGGACCATCCAAATTTTGAATGTATTTCTCTAATCTTTTTCTATCATTATCAACGATATCCTGCATATCTTTAGTAATGGAAGTCATATCAATAAAAGAAACGATTTCTTCCATATCTACAGTATCATAAACAGGCTTTCCATCAACATATTTACCATCAAATACATAATCTGCATTTAAGACGGCTAAATAATATTTAACTTTATCAATGGTTTTTCCTTGGTTATTCTCTTTTAAGTCATTTTCGACAATATATCTTTGAACAGCAAGGTCATATACATACCTTCCTTGATCACTAAATCTATCATATAGTTTTTCCTTTTTCCTTAAATAGCCTTTTAAAACTTTTTCATCATCAATAGGTCCTTCTACTTCTTCTTTTAACTTATATATTCCGTTTTCGTCCTTTACAAACATTGGATACTCAACTTTATCTACTTTGAAAGTCATCTTAGCATACTTTCTAGAAGTTGTTGCCTTCACCTCTATAATATTGAAATGATCTTCAACCTCATTGAAAATATCTACATAACACAAGTATCTAGTACCATTAATCTTACAATCAAAACTCTCTTGCATATTAGTCTCAGCAGAATATTTAAAAGTGCCCTTAAAATATTTCTTGCACGTTTGACCCGCCAGTATCTCAACCATACTATAATATGGCATCATAGCTTTTAACTGAGCATCTTCTTTTTCTATTAAATCATTATCATTATCATCAAACATATCAGATAATAACTCTTGTTTTAAAGCCTCTTGTTCTTCTTCTTTATACTCAGCAAAAGAAAGCATACTAGAAAGTCTGCTTTTTTTTAAATCATTTAGTGCCACATATCTTGGACATCTAGTATATTCTATAAATTTAGTTTTAGTAATAGCCATAAAACACCTACTTTATTACTTCATATATTAAAACCTGTTCTTCTTTTTTAATTGAAAATTCATATGCATCTAAAAGTTTATTAAAATCATACTCTGTATTAGTAAAAGCTGTGAAAAGGTCTTCTCCTTCGACTACTTTATCACCTACAGTTTTATTCAAATAAAATCCTACTTCATAATCAATCGTATCATTTTTAGAAAAACGGCCTGCCTTTATATCCCTAGCAGCCTCCCCGAACTTTAATGCATTTATGCTTTTTATGTAGCCACTCTTTTTTGATTTTATTGAAATTCTATCCCTTTTAACGGAAATGTCTTTAATATCACCCTTTTGATATTCGATGATTTGTTTAAACTTATCATATCCTTTTAAACTTTTTAAAGCATCCATCACTTCTGCAAAAGCAACTTTAAGTGGAACATCTTTTGCCATACTAACCATATAAGAGGCTAAAGAGACAGATAATTTTTCTAAATCTTTTGGTCCTTTACCTTTTAAAGTCAAAATAGCTTCTTTAACTTCTAAACCATTCCCAATTGCTTTACCAAGTGGAACATCCATATTAGTTAATAAGCAAATTACTTCACGCTCATATTTTTCACCTATTTTAATCATCAGGTGAGCAAGTTTTCTAGCATCATACAAATTATTAATTAATGCACCACTTCCAACTTTTAAATCAATCACAATTTTAGTTGAATTAGTAGCAATCTTTTTACTCATAATAGAAGCCGCAATTAACGGAATAGATGAAGTTGT
>SKFZ01000027.1 GCA_007117695.1 Bacilli bacterium | reverse complement strand
CCATATTGCTTTATAAGTTTACTAATCCAATCAGGTAGTTTACCTGTATACTTAATCTCAAGCACAATATCATGTGATGGCCATTTAGTATACCTTGGGTTTTGATCAAACAATTTTTTTGTCCTTGCAAATCTAATGTTATGATCAAATGTTATTCTAAGTCTCCTCCTATCGAGTGACTCAAAACCTTCTCTATCGTATGCTACTAAAAGCTTAGGTTCATAATTATGTATATGGCTTAATCTTTCAAACTCATTTAAAACTGGATTATCATAGTTAATCCAGTGATTGTTTTTCTCAAGGTTCAAATAGTTTTCATACTTGACAAAAGTACTAAACTTTTCCATTAATTCACCTTTCCTAGTCTTAAGTTCAACATTTATTTTAGAACTATCACTAGGTATATCATCATATGCTCTTATTCTTAACTTAATTCTGCTAAAGTTACCATTTTCTTTTTCATGAAATGCTTTTAACTTATTATTATCATAATACAAACTCTTTACAAGGTATTTACCTGTACTAGACCTTTTAGTATATTCATCTTTTTTCATGTAGTATCTAATAGCATTCTTAATTTTTAAGTAATCATCATATGATATTCTATATTTCAATTCAAATCTACTATTTGATTTCATATTACATCGGTAGTGGAAGCTGCGGTGCTAGTAATGATACTTTCTTCACATTTTTAATTTTGTGAATCTTTTTAATTAGTTCATCCACTTTCTCCTTATGCTCTTTTTCCAATCTAAGTTCATAAATAATTTCCCAATCATCTTCAGATACCTCATGGCTTCTTATTTGAGAATGAGAAACATGTTTTTTAATTAGTTTAGATAACTCACCCATAATATTATCATTATCACCATTAACTATTAATACATATTCTTTATGGAAATCTTGCCCATCTTTAAAGTAGTAAAATAACAGTAATATAGTACCAATAATAATAGTTGCTACTATAACAAGTGACCAGTTAAAAGTACCACTCCCAAGACCTATTGCAATAGTCCAAAAAAGAAATACCATATCTCTAGTATCTTTAATAGGTGTTCTAAATCTAATAATAGACAGTGACCCTACTAATCCTAGTGATAAAACTAAGTCTCCTTGAATGTAAAACATTACTATAGTTACTATTGGTGCTAGTAGTGTTAACGTTGAGAAAAATGATGTCTCATAATTCATCGTTCTATGCGTAAACTTATAAACAAGCGCTATAGAAAACCCTAAAAATATTGACAAACAAACTGAAAAAACAAAATAAAATAAGTTCTCAGGACTAACTAAAAATGTCCTAATAAAATCGTTTAACATAATACCTCCATTAAATGTTTATTACATAAGCATTTTACCATATTTTTATTGTATTTTAAAGTGAAATGTTTAAATGTTACACTCATTATCTATTTTTTAAATACTTTTATAAGTTTTTACTTAACAATATAGAAATTAAAGCCATTATTGATAGTATGATTACTATTAAAACCCTACTTCTATCTACAAATACTACTTTTATATAAGCATCTTCATCAGATGTAAAATTAAATGTATTGCTAGTACTAATTATATTTCCAACTTCATCATCAAAATCAAAATCATCATTATTTATTATAATTCCTGAATCACTACCGTTAAAATACACTGCCTTATTAGGAAAACCATTCTTATTCTCATAGGAAATAGTATTTGTAGCTACTCCATGATTATTAAGTAATGAATAGTCAATAGCATCCCCATTAATAAGCCATTGACCAATCAAGTTGTCATCTAAACTACTATTGATATCATTAAAACAATTTATATGTGGTATATATTCATGACTTGCTTCCGTTTTAGTTATTAATACATACCCACTACATTCATTACTCGAAAAAGGATTGCTCAATCCAGATAAGTTTTTACCATCTATTAAATCTTGAAGACTTATCTCAATAGATTCACCAATTTCTCTTGGTAATATATCATCATTGTTTACAATATAATTTTGTGCTGCTTTAACTACACTATCATTATTTTGTCTAAGAGCGCCTATTCTAGCTTCATATATAGCATCCGTAATTCTTGGAATTGCTATTAAACTTATTACCGCTAGTATTACTATTACTGCCAATAACTCTATTAGCGTAAACCCACTATTATTCTTCATGTTGTTTGCACCCCTATCTTAAACAATTATAACAAAAATAAGACAAAAAAAGAACGATTATCTTAATCATTCTTCCTTAACTTAACAAATATATCTACTATCTTTTTATCAAACTGAGTATTAGAATACTTAATAAGTTCATTTAAAGCTTCTTCTGTTAATATAGGTATGATAATATGTTCTCTACACCACTTAAAAAAGCACCTCTTGGTGCTTTTTTTATTGTTTACTTCGTTACTTTTCTTTTTAAAACCTCATTTATAACTAATGAGTTCGGATCAAAAATAACATCATAGTTAATAACTCCAACCTTCTCACGATTTTCTTTTGTAGATGCATCAAGAAGAATATTTATCATAGAAATCTTGTCTTCACTTTCAATTTCGTTTTTCATTTGTTCTAGTTCTTCTTTACTAGCATTTTCAATAAGCCCTTCAATTTCATCTTTGTAATATTTAAGTTTATACATCTCTTGTTTTTCTTCTGGTAATGACCCTACCAAAGCTTCGACTGAATCACCTATTGCACTAATTAAAGTTGAAATTTTTCCTTTTTTTGTTTTGTTTTCGTTTTCCATATTAAACCCT
>SKFZ01000008.1 GCA_007117695.1 Bacilli bacterium | reverse complement strand
GCCACTTACCTCTTCTTTTAACATCATTTATTTTTTGATTAATTATTTTTCGCTTAAACTCATCAACACTTGGATGTTCAATAATATTATCATGGTAAACTAAAACATCTAATATTTTTTGATTAATTAATCTATCTTTTAACTGATTTTTAACAGTTTCAACTTCTGGTAGTTCTGGCATTTAATCACCTAATTTCTAATGGTTAGTAATATTTATTTTACCATATTATACGAAAATAAAAAAAGTTAAAACATTTTACATGCTTAACTTTTTTATATTGAAACATAATGCATTTGCATCATTATCATAAACATCATTAATTCCATATACTTTATTTATAGTTTCGTCTAATTTTTTAATTACCTCATTACAAGTACTTTTTTGATCGTTTTCTAATTTTTTTAATATATTATATTTTGCATCCAATCTGCTTATTTCAATTAAGGCATTTAAAATGGTTTTTTGATACTTATTTCTTATGAAGTCCTCTGAATTTTCTAAAACTTCAAGAATGTTTTCTAATTTACTAGTTATATCAAACTTTACATCTATACCATTCACTTTTGGATCTTTTAATTTAATCTTGTTTTCAAAAACCTTTTTCGTTAAATTGTATTTATCTTCACTAAAAATTTTCTGATTACTTTGATAATCCAAACACCTTAATATTCTAGAGGCCTTTATTTCGTGTCCATCAACGCCATACTCAAGTAATAGTGATTTATATGATGGAACTAACCTTTTAATATCTTCTCTACTATTGGTTATTTTAAATAAAAAATCTATATCATATAAATGCTCATCGTAAATAACAAATCCTAACATACTCTCATCAATAGCATTTTTTTCTTTTATTATTTCACTTTTCTTTTTAGAAAAGTCTTTTTCAATATTGTATGCTTTTAAAAAGTCTAACATCTTGTTATAGCCATAAATATTTGCATCATACTCTATATAACTGCGGTCATAGTTGAATTCATTGTTAACATTTTTACTATTCTTTTTATTGAAGTTCTTTTCTTTAGCAATTTTCAAATCAACATAAGAAAGGCTTTCTTTAAGGCTTATTTGATTCTTTATAGCATGACCTAGCTCATGAAACAAGGTTAGAAAAGCATCAATACTTTTATTAATGTCTTCACTAATGTAATTGTCATTTATAGCGATAATCGGCCTAGTATAATTAGCGCAATCAGAATATAAGCCTTTATATGCGTCGCCTTCAAAGTCGTTTGAGAAAAACATGTAATGACTTGGATGTAAGACTTGGGGAGTAACTAAGACATGTGCTTTTTCCGCTTCTTTTTGTAAATACATTTCCAATAATAAATTTAGGGAAAACCTATTTAAACTTTCATGCTTGTTTTTAAAAATATAACTTATAATTTGCTCAATGTTATTTTGAATATAAGATAAGTCTATACCGATTTTTTTCGCACTTGGTAAAGCATTTATTATTTGAAAGTCAACTTCACCATCATTTATTTTTTTTTCATATATCTCTTTGTATTCATTTACCAAAGTTTTGAAATTTTTTCTTTCATTTAAAAATCCCAATTTAATATCATCACTAATCTTTGAAAATGATAAAGTAAAAGCATAATCATATAAATTGAAAGATTTTTGTTTTTTAAATGATTTTAAATCGTCTTTATATAAATCATTTATTCTTTTTATGTGGAATGTCTCTTCACAAACATAGTGATTAACTGATCTATTAATCACGTCTTTTAATTCTAAAAGATTATCATCTTTCCTCATAAAAATTTCAATAAAACCTAAAAGATGAGCTTCATACTTACATGTA
Source organism: Bacilli bacterium (assembly GCA_007117695.1). Taxonomy (GTDB): domain Bacteria; phylum Bacillota_I; class Bacilli_A; order RF39; family UBA660; genus CSBR16-113R1. The sequence goes on along the minus strand of SKFZ01000008.1, from coordinate 8,689 downwards.
GGAGAATTAAAATACTCAATCAATTCACTTTTTGGTATATTTAAATTAAATTTTGTAATATCACTATTTTCAAAATTCTTATAATAATCACTATAAATAAACGAATTAAAGTCTATAAGTAATTTCATTTTATTATGATTTGATAATGAATTAAAAAGTTCTATTTTATGCTCATTTTTTATATCGATTTTCATAATCTTCATTTTATAATCGTCATTAACATCATTTTCAATTAAATATGCTGTAAACTCGCTGCCTTTTTGAGTAATTAGGTCGATATATGAATCAAAGTAATTTTTCGATTCATTGTATAGAGTCTCATTGTCAATTAAATTTATAACTTTTTTCATATTCGATATTTTATTTTGAAGATCAAGGTTTAAATATTTATAAAAATTCAAAAAGTCTTCTAATGTATTATATAAACTAAGTGAAACAACCAGTTTTCTCTCTAACTCAAAATTATCTTTTTCATTAACTATTTCCCTAACATTATATTTGCTAGCGTGTTCATTATAAATTTTTGAAACCATATATAATTCTTTATTAGTCTTGGCAAAAAAATCATAAAAAATTAATGATTCTTGTTTATATTTATCATTTAAATAACTATTATACAAGTGATAATCGATTGCCGTTAAAAATTCTTCTCTTGTTATATTTTTAAAGTTGTAGTTATTGTTAAAAACATCATTCAAAACTGAGGCTATATTATTTATTTTTTCAAACTCATTGTATGAAAGCTTACTTATTGAATCATTGTAATTCATATAAAAACCTCCCTTGTTAAGTTAGGTATTATAGCACAATTTTAACAAAAAGAAAGAAAAAAAGTTGCATTAAGCAACCTTTTTTAAAATTTCGACATAAACTCTATTATCTCCTATAAAGTAAGAAGTCCTTGAGCCAACTTCCATATTAAGAATTGCTGAACCAAGTGGTGAATCAATTGGTAGTTCATCATTGAAAATATCACATTCACCTTCGAACAAAGTAAGTTCTAACACTTCCCTTTCATCATTGTAATACTTTAATTCGACAACTACCGTATCTCCTTCACAAACACAGTTAGAGTCTATTTCTTTTTGTAGTATAACTCTATCACAGCAAGTAAAATTACCTCTTTGGACAAAACATTTGATGTTATTAACAAAAGTTGATTTTAGTCTAACAAGATTTTTCTTCTCAAGTTCGAAACATTCTTGATTAACCAATACACCAGCTTTTTCCATAAACACCCCATTCATTTAGTTTTATTTATTATAGCAAAAAGTACACAAAGTGTCTAATTGATATGTTGCTTCTTTTTTGAGGGGATTTTAATTGACTTTGAAATGTGGATATTTTATACTTTTATAAAGTAAAGGTGGTTTTAATAATGATAAACAATGATAAATACTTAAAATTGGGTTTCACATTAATTGAGCTCTTAGCTGTTATAATTATCTTAGCAATTATAGCACTAATAGCTACTCCAAGAATTATGAATTCCATTTCAAATTCAAGGAAAGGTGCTTTTAACTCAACTGCATTTGGTTTATATAAAAGTGCAGAAAATAGCTATGTTCAAAACAAAATCAAAGAATTACCTGAAGAAACAATAACATATTATTTTGAAGATGGTCATCAATCTGTTGATCCTGATAATGGTTTATACCCAAAGTTAAATTTTCAAGGGACCCCACCATTAAACGGCTACATTAGAATTTTTCAAAGTGGTGATATTGAGATGGCCTTAACCGATGGAGAATGGTATGTAAGTAAGGACTTCGATTCAAACAATTTAAATGAAATTGAAAAATACATAGATCAATCACTATTTCCAAGTGATTATGTTTATGCTATACCTGATGGAATACCTATTTATTCAAATGAAGATATTTCAGACTTGATTAATAATCATGATTACATACCTATTTCTACAGCAAATGAATTACATAATATTAGATATAATAATGAACAAACTTTTGGTTCTGGTACAGAGTGGGAAGGAACTTACACTGGAGGACTCGGTCAAAACTATATTCAGGTAAATAATATAAATTTACCTAAGTATGAAAACTGGACACCTTTAGGTTATAATGAAAGCTCTAATGATTCATATTTCTCTGGTATATATAATGGAAATAACTTAACAATTAGTAATTTAACAATACTAGATACTAGAGAAGTTCCTACCTCAACTATGCAATGGAAAATCGGACTTTTTTCTAGAGTTTCTGGTGAAATAGAAAACGTTAATGTCATTAATGCTAATGTAACTACTATTAGAAACGAACACAGCAGATCAGTTTCATATGATGCGGGAATTTTAGTTGGCGAACTACGGGGTGTTGTTAGAAATTCAAGAGCACACGGAAATATTAGAACATCAATAGACTTTTCATGGGGCTCTTCAAGTGGTGGTATTGGTGGGCTTGTTGGTGCTATGCGTGGTGGCGGTGGTTCACTAGTTGACGGTTCTATTGCTGATGTAAACATTTATTCTGATCACCATAGAAGCGGAGGTTCTATCGGTGTTGGTGGATTAGTTGGGTACATGATGTCTACAAGAGGAAACAACACTATAGTTAGAAATTCTTATGCTAATGGTAATATCGAAGGAAAATGTAATAATGGTGGCATTGGTGGGCTTGTTGGCTTTTCTTGGAGAAATAATGGTGGAACTTGCTTGATAGAAAAAACCTATTCATATTCGGATGTTAATAATACTGTTGCCAACCAAGAAAGTAGAACCGGGGGTCTTGTTGGGACAGCGGTTAACTGTAATGTTAATAACTCATATTACGATACTTTAGTCTCTAATCAAAACGATGAGGGAAAAGGAACTCCTAAATCAACAAATGAATTAAGTATTGGCGTTCCTTCTTCTGAAATTTTCAATACTTGGTCTAATGATATATGGAATTTTGATGACGATAATGACTATCCTAGATTAAAGTGGGATAATTTATACCCATACACAAAATCAAATATTTCTATGACACTAGATAGAACAAAATTTTATATTGAAATAGCCCAAATGATACCTGTTGCGACTGCTGAAGAATTCAATCAAATAAGATATTCTGAAGAAAATGTTTTTGGTACAGGCACAGAATGGGAAGGAACATATAGTGGTGGATTAGATAAAAAATATATCCAAGTTAATGACATATCACTAGAAAGTTATTCTAACTGGATTCCCTTTGGTTATAGAACCGAATCAAATGATACATATTTTTCTGGATTTTATGATGGAAACTACAAATCTATAACTGATTTAAAAATTGTTGATACTAGACAAGTTCCCACTTCAACTATGCAATGGAAAACTGGACTTTTCTCAAGAATTTCTGGTATTGTAATTAATCTAAATGTATTGGATGCTGAGGTTGTTACAATCGATAACCCGGAAAATAGAAGTATTTCATATGATGCAGGAATTTTAGTCGGTGAACTAAGAGGAGTTATAAAAAATTCACATGCCAGTGGTACAGTGACGACTGCTGAGGACTTCTCTTGGAGATTTTCAAGTGGTGGTATCGGTGGACTAGCTGGAGCTATGCGTGGCGGCGGCGGTTCATTAATTGAAAATTCAAGTGCCGATGTACAAATAGATGCTGATTACACGCAATTAGGCGGTTCTATTGGCGTTGGTGGATTAGTTGGATATATGATGTCTACTAGCGGAAACAATACTATAGTCAAAAATTCCTATGCACATGGAAATGTATATGGTAAGTGCAATAATGGTGGTATTGGTGGGCTTGTTGGCTTTTCTTGGCGAAACAACGGTGGAACTTGCTTAATAGAAAAAACCTATTCATATTCAGCAGTTACTAATAAAGTTGAAAATCAAGAAAGCAGAACTGGGGGCCTTGTTGGAACTGCGGTTAACTGTAATGTTAATAATTCATATTATGATACATTGGTTTCCAACCAAAACGATGAAGGAAAAGGAACTCCAAAAACTACAGTTGAATTGCAAAACGGAATCCCATCTTCCGAAATCTTTAATACTTGGTCAACAAGTATTTGGGATTTTGGAGATAGTAATCAATACCCAAAAATAAAAAAATAAAACGGTTATTAGCCGTTTTATTTTTTCATTGATACATAACCTAACACATCATTTGTAATAGTACCCTCTTTATTGATTTCTTTTTTTGTGAAAACTTCTTTTGGATAATATCCCATTTCTTCTTTTATTGATTCATGAAACTTTATTAATAAAGAAGTATCATAAACATAACCATCACTTACTAGCCATGAATGAGTTTTATATAAACTGTCTAATGCATCGACATGACCTTTTTCAATCACAAAATCATCAAAAAGTGGTGATATCATTATTGAAGTCAAATGACATGAACCGATATTCATTCCTTGTTCAAAGTAATTATAAACCGATAACTCAGGTGCTGCACTTAAATCATTAAAACTATCAATTAGCTTATCGTCAAACTTACTTATTAAACCAACACTACAATAAAACTCAAATGCATCATTAAACTTTTCATTTTTTCTTGCATAATTTATTAATGTTTTCATATTATGTAATCATCTTCCTATCTTTAATTATTTTTTGTACATCTGGAATTATATCCATTGCTCTTGAAGCTATAAAATCATATTTTAAAACTAATAGTTCACCTGCCAGTTTAACATATGTAAAAGTACACTCCTCGCCAAAATCATACCAAAGCCCTATATAGTTACAATTACTTTCTTTTACGAAATTTATGTACTTCTCTTTTTTGTCTTCTTTATTAACAACATTTAAAAAAGAACTCTCAAACTCTATACCATTAATGTCAATTACTTTAAAACCGCTTTCTTTAAAGTTGTTTTCACTAATTTTTGTTTCTTTAAAATATTTTTTAAAATGATTATCATAATTTGTATTATAACCAAGTTCTTTTACTAATCTTTCATCAGAAATGCTATATCTTGAGCTTTTGCCAAAGTTAGTATCACTTAAAAATGCAAAATATATTAACTTTTTATGTTTTTGACTGAAATCATACTTGTCTTTAAACAAATCATAAATAACAAGTGCACAAGCACCAAGATCTTTGTAATAGTAATCTATTTTACCAGAACTAAGGTGGTGGTCTATACAACCTACTACTAAATTTGATTTTTTAATAGATTGATTAACATCATTATGATCTACTAAAAAAAATTTATACTCCCCTATCTCTTCTGCACTAATTTCAAGTGGTTTTTCATCTATAAGGTCGTTCATATTTTTTATGTTAGAATCAAAGCTATTACTATTTTTTATAACCGCAAAGTCACTTTTAACACCAAAGCTTCTTAAAATATCTCTTACTAAAATCGATGATACAATAGAATCCATATCAGGATTTCTGTGCCCCATAACAACTACATAATCATATTCTTTTAAATAATCTAAATTCATTTTATCACCACTTTTTTAAACCATGTTCACATTATAACAAATAAAGCATAACTTCTCCATAGCCAAAAACTATTATTAACTTCAAAGAAAAGAAGATAGATCTAACTTACCTTCTTTTTCCTCTTTCTTCTAATAGTGAGATTATTTTGCCATAACCTTTTTTGTTATCTTGATTTCTTTCACTATATTTGTACTCTTTATGTTTCTTAGTTAGCATATTTTCAATGTCATAAATAGTTACACTGTTCTTTTGCTGATTTTTTAATTCTTTTTTATATTCTTCATTTTTTTTAGCAAGCTGCTCCTCTAAGTCTTCAATAGTTATATCATTTTCTTTCAACTGATCTAACTCTTCTTTAAACTCTTCAAAATTTATATTTAATCCCGTTACAAGGTAAAGGTCTGATAAATATTTTTCATATTTTAAAAAAGCATAATTTTCACTAAAGTGATCTCCTGGTATAATACTTTCATTATTAATCTTAACTAGTCGACATAGTTCATAAAACTTTTCTTCATTTTTTAAAATACTTAAAGGTCTTTCAAGTTCCTTAATTTCGCAGAATAGTTGAAAAAGTAAATCGTTTTGTTCCATACTACCTCCTTATTATTAATAGTTTAACATATTAAATGGCTCCCTAGTTACTAAGTATTTAATTTTTACAAATAGTTGTCAGGCTAGAAGTTTAGTTCACAAATAAAAACACATCGCAATTTCATGAATTTATGATACTATATATACATAAGAATTAATTTGAAAGGTGATATTATGAGAGAAGTCAAACTTGGTAAAAGTAATCCAATAATTAAAGATTTAAAAAAGAAAATTAGAAATAACTCTGATAAAAATTATTTTATTATTGATGATCTATCTATTATTGAAATAGTTAAAAACAAACCGAATAAGATAGAACAACTTTTTTATTGCGAGGAATTAATAACAAAAGCAGAAACAAAAGAAACATTAAATGTTATTAAAGAACGATGTGATAAAGTTTACTCAATATCAAAAGATACTTTTATATCACTTTCAAGCAAAAATAATTCTGCTGGCATTTTAATAACAATGTCTCATATAGAAATAAGCAAAAACTCATTTAAAATCGATAATTATAAAAGAATTCTAATAACCGATAAAATAGAAATCCCCGGTAATCTTGGAACTATTTATAGAACTGCAGATGCAACGGGATTTGACCTTATTATAAATGTTGATTCTATAACTAGCATAAATCACCCTAAATGTATTCATAGTAGCAGAGGCACGATCTTCACTGTTCCAACTTTCTCATGCTCTTACAAATTTGTACAAAAATTATTGCTTGAAAATGAAATGCTACCTATTTTAGGTGAACCTAATGAAGGGGAAAGCTGTTTTGATTTTAAATTCCCAAGTAAACTCGCAATAGTTGTTGGTAACGAGAGATATGGCATTAATAATATGTGGTATGAAAATCCTCATCAAAAAATTTATATCCCAATGCATGGGATAATGAAATCATTAAATGTTGGAGTTGCAACATCTATATTAATGTATCAAGTAGCTAAAAAAGATTTTAAAATAAAAAAGGACTAAAAATTTTTAGTCCTTTTTATATACAACGATTGAACTTAATTAATTATTTTCGTATGTATACACAATATAATACATAAGCAAATGACAAACCAAATATCACCCATACTAAACCAAGGTAATCAGCAAAGAAGTCGCTTAAATAAATTCCTAAAATAATCCCTAAAAATATAAGGCTTACTTTAAATATTGCAAAATCTAGTAATCCAAATTTTTGAGTTTTTTCTAAAAGGCCATTAATATAATCACTCATTTTCTATAATACCTCCTACTTTTTTTCTTGTCCTTATTTTAAACATTTCTTGCTCAAAGCCTCTTCAACTTTTATTTTATATCTTTTTGACATCTTACCTTTCTCCACCGAGCATGGTTCAATACAAATTAACTTCCCGCAATTATTTTCTATAACTTTGGAAGAGCCTATATTATCCACGTTACAAGAAACAATTACCTCGTCCTGCTTCAGCTCTTTGCACTTCTCAAGGCCTAGCCTCAACATTTCGGTTCCATAGCCTTGACCTCTTTTACTTGGAATAATCATGTAACTTATATGCGACCCATCATGCGTGTCAATTGGCAAAAGTTCTGGATTTAAACGTATTACAAGCCTACCTATTAACTTACCATTCTCAACTAAATAGTAATTATACAAAGGAGATTTTTCGGTTTCATTTTTTTTCAAGGTAAATAGTTTTCCTGGCCAATTTACACTTTGAGTATATTTCCATCTTTCTTCACTCATGTTGCCAGTCTTATACGAATCTTCCCAAAATTCAAGCCATATATCTTTGTCATTTTCTTCCAACTTTTTTAAATATAAATCTTCTTTCATATACTAATTTCCTCACTTTTTATTTTTTTGAACTAGAAATCAATTTTTTTATTTCTTTTACTTCCTTATCACTTAAAAATCTCCATTCGCCTATTGGAAGTTTTTTTAACTCTATATTCATAATACGAATTCTTTTAAGGGCTACAACCTTGTAATCTAGATGTTCACACATTCTTCTAATTTGTCTGTTTAATCCTTGGGTTAATAATATATTAAAAGTATAATCATCCATTTTGTTAACTCTACATTTTTTAGTAACTGTCCCTAGCATTGGAATTCCATTTTCCATTTTGGTGATGAAGTCATCAGTAATTTTCTTGTTTACCCTAACGATATATTCTTTTTCATGATTATTTTCTGCTCTTAGTATTTTGTTAACAATATTACCATCATTTGTTAATAGTATTAATCCTTCAGAATCTTTATCTAATCTTCCAATTGGAAAGATTCTTTCATGATACCCTACAAAATCAACGATATTATCCTTTACACCACGTTCTGTAGTAGATGTAATACCTACAGGTTTATTTAAGCATATATATACAGTGTTATCTGTTACATTAATAGGTTTGTTATTAACAGTCACTTTATCACTATAATCTATTTTAGACCCTATTCCTGCCAACTTACCATTAACTCTAACTTTACCCATACCTATATATTTATCCGCTTCTCTCCTAGAGCAAAATCCACTATCACTAATATATTTGTTTAGACGCATATCACCTGTGTTAATTGGCTCATAATTTTTATAATTTAATTTTTCTTTTTTAGGTTTAGGACGATAATTTTTATAAGGAGAACTGCTCTTATTATTATTTTTCTTGTTTTTAACTTTTCTTTTCTTCATGAATTCCTCCTTCTAAAAAGATTATAT
>SKFZ01000031.1 GCA_007117695.1 Bacilli bacterium | reverse complement strand
GATAAAAGCAAAGAACCATTTTGTATAATTCTACCACCGCCTAATGTAACAGGAAAATTACATATAGGTCACGCAATGGATGGAGCTATTCAAGATGCAATAATAAGATTTAAGAGAATGCAAGGGTATGATGCCCTTTGGCTTCCTGGAATGGACCATGCAGGTATTTCAACGCAGGCTAAGATAGATAAAAAGTTAAAAAGTGAAGGTTTCAACCCTAGAGATATGAATAGAGATGAATGGATGAAACATGCCTGGAGTTGGAAAGAAGAGTATGCAAATTCTATTAGAGAGCAATGGGCAAAAGTTGGTTTTTCTCTTGATTATGATAAAGAAAGATTTACTTTAGATGAGGGAGCATCAGATGCTGTATTAGAAGTTTTCGTAAAACTTTATGAAAAAGGACTAATTTATAGAGGTGAAAGGATCATAAACTGGGATCCTGAAGCTATGACTGCGCTCTCTAATGAAGAAGTTATACATAAGGATATTCAGGGGTGTTTTTATCATATAAAGTATTATTTAGAAGATAAAAGCGACTATTTAGAAATTGCGACAACTAGACCTGAAACGCTATTTGGTGATACTGCTGTTGCTGTTAATCCAAATGATGATAGAAACAAAAAATTTATTGGTAAAAAAGTTGTCTTACCGGTAGCTAATAAACTGATAGAAGTTATAGCAGATGAATATGCTGATATGGAAAAAGGTAGTGGGGCGGTTAAAATAACACCAGCTCACGATCCAAATGACTTCTTAGTTGGTGAAAGACACGACTTAGAAAGAGTTGTTTGTATTTCTGAAAATGGAAAAATGAATGAAAATGCTTTTCACTATAAGGGTTTAGATAGATTTGAATGTAGAAGAATATTAGTTAAAGAGTTAAAAGAAAAAGATTTATTAATAAAAGAAGAAAAAGTTGTCCATTCAGTTGGTCATAGTGAGCGTAGTGATGCAGTAGTCGAACCTTATTTATCTAAACAATGGTTTGTTAAGATGGACGGACTTGCTAAAGCAGTTTTGGATATGCAAAGTAGGGATGATAAGGTTAAAGTTTATCCAAAAAGATTAGAAAAAGTTTTAAATAACTGGCTTGAAGGAGTTCATGACTGGTGTATATCAAGGCAGTTATGGTGGGGTCATCAAATACCTGTTTGGTATAGAGGCGATGAAATTCACGTTTCAAAAGAAGAGCCAGAAGGTGACGGTTGGACTAGAGATCCAGATGTTTTAGATACTTGGTTTTCAAGTGCGTTATGGCCATTTTCTACTTTAGGGTGGCCAAATGATTTTGATACTAGATACTTTCCAACTAACGTTTTAGTAACGGGTGTAGATATAATATTTTTCTGGGTTGCAAGAATGTTATTTCAAAGTGTAGAATTTACTGGTCAAAAACCATTTGATGATGTTTTGTTGCATGGTCTTGTTAGAGATAAAGAAGGGCGCAAGATGAGTAAGTCTTTAGGTAATGGGATTGATCCTATTGATATGATTGAAACATATGGTGCTGATGCACTAAGATATTATTTGGTAACGGGTGCAGCACCAGGCTATGATTTAAATTTTGATGAAGAAAAAGTTAAGTCTACTTGGAATTTCATAAACAAACTATGGAACGCATCAAGATATGTTTTTATAAACTTGGATGGAAAACAGTTCGAAATAGATTACGATGATTTAAGTGAATATGACAAATGGATACTAAGTAAGATGAATGACACTATTAAAAGTGTTACTAAACATATGGATAAATATGAATTTAATATATGCGGAAATGCTATATATTCGTTTGTATGGGATGACTTTTGTGATTGGTATATAGAACTTTCTAAACTTGATATGAATGATAACACAAAAGCGGTTTTATCTTTAGTTTTGAAAAACATTTTAAAAATGCTTCATCCATTTATGCCATATGTAACTGAAGAAATTTATAGTAATTTTAATGAGGGTTCAATAATGGTTAGTGAGTATCCAAAATTTGATAAAAAAATAAACTTTGAAACTTCAAATGTTGATGAATTGATTTCATTAATAACGAAAATTAGAAAAATTAGACAAGAAGAAAAAATTAATAAATCTTTTGGTGTTATTAATACAAATGGGTTAGTTGATTTTAATAAAAAGGCAATTGAAAGGTTAACAAAGTCAGAAATATTGGATGAAGATATATATGATTCTAGTATAGATATTGCGCTTAAAGATAATGTCGTAAAATTTGTTTATGATTCTAGTGTTAATAATCCAATTGATTTAGATGCACTCAAAGGTGAGAAAGAAAAATTAGAAAATTCTATTTCTAGAAGAAAGAAATTGCTTTCAAATGAAAACTATGTTAAAAATGCACCAGAGGCAGTAGTTAACTCTGAAAAAGAAAGCCTAGATTTAGAGATTAAACAGTTGGAAGCTATAAAAAGTAAACTTTAAGAACAAACAAAAGTTTGTTCTTTTCATTTGAAAAAAAGGTGGCTGTAATGTATAATTTATTATAGAGAGGAGAATGACAAATGAGTGAATTAATTATAGGTTCTCATGTCTCATTTGGTAAGGATAAGCAACTTTTAGGAAGTCTTGAAGAAGCTTTATCTTACGGTGCTAATGCATTTATGATATATACAGGTGCACCCCAAAATACAAGGCGTTCTGACATAAATGATGAGCTTACTAAAAAGGCTATCGATAAAATGAAAGAAGAAGGTATTGAACCAACTAATGTTGTGGTGCATGCCCCTTATATAATAAATCTTGCTAATAACTTAAAAAAGGATAGTTATAGATTTGCGATAGATTTCTTAAAACAAGAAATTGAAAGAGCAGAAAAGTTAGGTATAGATAAAATTGTTTTGCATCCTGGAAGTCACGTTGCACTTACGAAAGAAGAAGGATTAAAAAACATAATTGATGCTTTAAATGAGGTTTTAAGAGTTGATGGTAAAGCTAAGATTTTACTTGAAACTATGTCTGGTAAAGGCACAGAAATTGGAGCTAAGTTTGAGGAAATCAAAGCAATTATAGACGGTGTTGAAAAAGATCACTTACTAGGTGTGTGTTTAGATACATGCCATATAAACGATGCAGGTTATGAAGTTAAATACTTCGATAAAGTTTTAGATGAATTTGATAAAATAATCGGTTTGGATAGACTTATGTGTATTCATGTTAATGATTCTAAAAATGAACTTGGAGCTGCTAAAGATAGGCACGAGAATTTCGGATTTGGAAACTTAGGATTTAAAACTTTAATAGATGTTTTATATAACGATAGAATTATGGATGTACCTAAGATTTTAGAAACACCTTATGTTACTGAAGATGATGAGTCTAAAGCGAGGGTTTACCCACCATATAAATTTGAAATTGAGATGATTAGGTCTAAAAAGTTTGATGAGGACTTAATTAAAAAAATAAGAGAATATTATAAAGGAGGCATGTAGTATGTATGAACTAAAAAAAATAGATTATAGTTTTGATGCACTAGAGCCAGTGATTGACGCAAAGACTGTTGAGATACACCACACTAAGCATCATCAAAACTATATGAACAAACTTAATGAAATCTTAGAGAGGAATAGCTTAGATACATCTAAGCCGCTAGAAGAACTAGTTTTAGATGTAGCTGATCTTAATGATGAAGACAAAGTTGGATTTTTATTTAACATTGGTGGTGTTATAAATCATGACTTATACTTTAAGATTTTGAAACCAGGTGGCTCTAATGAAATAACTGGTACTTTGAAAGAGGGGATTGAAAAATCATTTGGAAGCGTTGATGCTTTTGTTTCTGAATTTACAAAAAAAGCGTCTACATTAATGGGGTCTGGTTGGGTATTTTTAGTTATTAATCCAAATAATGAATTGGATATTGTAAGTACAAATAACCAAGAAACACCAATATCAAGTGGATTTGAGCCAATAATGGTAATCGATGTTTGGGAGCATGCTTATTATCTTAAATATCAAAACTTAAGACCGGATTATGTTAATAATTTTTTGAATATTATAAATTTTGATGTGGTAGAAAAATTGTATGATGAGAAAATCCAAAAAAATATTTAAAAGAAAAAATAGTTATTATCAAAAAAATTATCGTCAAGACGAAGTTATAGAAAAAAGATATAACCTTGTTATAGGGGCGATAGTTTTTTTAAACGTGGTTTTGTTTTTGAGTTTATTTCAAGAGCAAGTTGTTAATCATGAAGCACATAATATAAATGCATCAAGGTTAAGCAGAACATTTACGTATGGAACGGATGCACCAAGAGGAAGAATTTATGATAGGAATTATAATTTAATAGTTGATAACAAGGCTAATAGAATAATATATTATAGTAAGCCAAGAGGCATTTCTCAAAAAGAAGAAGTGAAACTGGCGTATAAAGCAAGTGAAATTATTGACTTAGATTATGATAGAGTTACCGAAAGACAATTAAAAAGATTTTATTTCATAACTAATAGAGATCAAATTAACGAAAGAATCACAGATATGGAATGGCAACAATTGAGGGAGAGGAGAATAACTCTTTCAGATATAGAAAAGCTAAGGTATGAAAGAATCACAGGCGATGATTTAAATTCGATGAATGAAAGAGATAAAAAAGCAGCACACATGTATCATCTTATGAATGTAGGTTATAGTTTTTCTGATAAAGTAATAAAAGATAATGATATCAGCGAACAAGAGTATGCAATAATATCTGAAAAAATTGATCATTTAAATGGATTTGATACTAGGCTTGAATGGGACAGGTATTATCCACATGGGGCTACTTTTAGAAGCATTTTGGGAAGGGTTTCCTCAAGTAGGGCCGGTGTTCCCTTAGAGTTGAAAGACCACTATTTGGATAGAGGTTACAACCTTACTAATAGAGTTGGAGTTAGTGGAATAGAATTTCAATATGAAGAACATTTAAGAGGAATTAGCAACAAATATCAAATAATGAGTGATAGAAGTTTAAAACTATATGAACCTGGCGTTAGAGGTGATGACTTAGTTTTAACTATTGATATAAAATTACAAAATGAGATTGAAAAAATACTTGAAGAAAATCTTGTTTTGGCTAAAAGCGAACCAAACACTGAACTTTATAATAGAACTTTTGTTATTGTTAATGATCCAAATACAGGGGAACTTTTGGCTATGGCGGGCAAGCAAATCATAGTTGATGAGGAAACTGATGAGTATAAGATATATGATTTTACGCCTGGAATATATACTTCGCCAGTGGTCGCTGGTTCGGTTGTAAAAGCTGCTTCTCAAATAGTTGCATACGAACATGGTGGAGCTGAAATTGGTGAAATCAGGGATGATTCGTGCATAAAAATTGCATCCACACCAATAAAGTGCTCTATTAGATACATGGGAAGAATTAATGATATTGATGCATTGGCTAAGTCATCGAATACTTATCAATATAGGTCAGCTATAAAAATAGGTAATGGTAATTATGTTTACAATAGACCACTAAGCTTAGATGAAAAGGCTTTTGATATTTATAGAAACACTTTCAAAGAATTCGGGTTAGGTGCTAAAACGGAAATAGAAATTCCTGCTGAAAGTATAGGTTATTTTGGTCCAAGTAAAAATTCAGGTTTTTTACTAGATTTTTCAATAGGTCAATACGATACGTACACGCCGATTCAAATTGCTCAGTATATGAGCACGGTTGCTAATGGGGGTAGCAGATTGCAACCACTATTATTAAAATCTGTATATGATGGTGAAAACAATTTACAAACCCAAAAATACAGTTTCGAGCCAAACAAATTAAATAAAGTTAACGCTAGTGAAGAACACTTTGAAAGAGTTCATGAAGGCTTAAGAGCAGTTATGTTGCCTGGAGGAACAGGCTATTATGCTATTGATCCTTCTTTGAATGCTGCAGGGAAAACAGGAACTAGCGAAAGCTTTATTGATACTACAGGTGATGGGATTATTGATACAAGCACCATAACACACACATTTTCCAGTTATATGCCTTATGATGAACCAAGGTATGTATTGACTGTTATCTCACCAGATGTATCGCACGAAAATAGACAAACTAGGTTTGTTACTCCAGTTAATCGAAGAGTTATTAATGAAGTTAGTAAAAAAATCTTTGAAATTATGGAATAATTTGATATAATGATATAGATTTCAAAAAAGGAGGGAAGAATATGGCTAAAAAAGGAGAAGCAAGAACACATGTAACATTAAAATGTGTTGATTGCAACGAGGAAAACTACCGTACCCCTAAAAACAAAAGAAATACTGTTGATCGTTTGGAACTTAAAAAGTATTGCTCAAGATGTCAACAAACGACTTTGCATAAAGAAAAAAAATAAGGAGGGCCTTATTTTTTTTGAGAAAGGAATGTATGTATGATTAATATTAATAATATCAGTAATGGAATGACTATAAAAATAGAGCATAACATTTTTCAAATCTTAGATTTCAAGCATGTAAAGCCTGGTAAGGGGCCGGCTTTCGTTAGAATAAAATTGAAAAACCTGAGAACTGGTGCAAACATTGAGCAAACATTTAATACAAGTGTTAAATTTGAAAAAGCTAATATAGAAAAAAAGAAAATGCAATTTTTATATGCAGATCAAAATGCATATAATTTTATGGATATGTCTAGCTTTGAACAAATTGAAATTGATGAAAAACAAGTTGGTGATGCAAAGGCATTTTTAAAAGAGAACTCTGATGTTGAGTTAATGTTTTATGAAAACGAGCTTTTAGGTGTTATCTTACCAGATAAAGTTGTTTTGAAAATAACTAAAACTGAACCAGCTGTTAAAGGTAATACTACTGGTGGTGCGACAAAAGATGCGTATTTAGAAACAGGTCATTTAATAAAAGTTCCATTATTTGTTGAACAGGGGGAAAACGTAATTGTATCAACAAAAGATGGAAAATATGATTCTAGAGCATAATGGTTGACATTAGTTAACTGATCTAGTATAATTTGTTTAGATTGAAAAGGAAAGCAGAAGTATCCACTTCTCACCCGATTGCTATAGCTTTGGGTTAATGCCAGTAAACATCGTTTATGTTGGTTAATTGTGGATACTATGTATCTACTTTTTTTATGGAGGTGTCGATATTATAAAAAGAGGCAAAAGAAATGATGATAATTATATCAATGAGGAAATCAAGGAAAGCCAAGTAATGGTTATTGGTCCTAATGGTGAGAAGATGGGTGTTAAAAACATTAAAGATGCAAGAACACTAGCGGAATATGCTGGTTTTGATCTTGTTATGATAAGTCAAAATGCTAACCCACCAGTTTGTAAAATAATGGACTATAACAAATTTAAGTACGAAAAGCAAAAACAACACAAAGAAAACATGAAAAAACAAAGAGAGGCAAATCTTGATTTAAAAGAATATAGATTGTCAGTAAACATTGATCAACACGATTTTGATACTCGTGTTAGAAATGCCAAAAAGTATTTAGAAAAAGGTCACAAAGTTAAGGGCGCAATCAGGTTTAAAGGAAGACAAATAATTCACGCGGAAATTGGTAATGAAGTTTTATACAAATTTGCAGAAGCGTTGAATGATGTTGCTGAAATTGAAACTAAACCTAAAAAAGATGGTAGAATTGTGTCAATGATTTTAGCACCTAAAAAAGAAAAATAGTAGGAGGTAAATTATGCCAAAGCAAAAAACTCATAAAGGACTAAAAAAAGTTTTGACTGTAGCTAAAAGCGGCTTTATAAAAAGAGGAAAAGTTGGGGGAAGCCACAACACAGGTAAAAAGTCTGCAAAGCACAATAGAAATTTAAGAAAAGGTTCTACATTAAGTGCTGGAGATAAAGCACGTTTTAAGAAATTAGATATAATGAAATAAGGAGGATATTATGCCAAGAGTTAAAAAAGGTACGACTGGTCGTGCAAGACATAAAAAAGTTTTAAAACAAGCAAAAGGTTACTTTGGAAGTAAGCACAGATTATATAGAACGGCTCATGAACAAGTAATGCATTCACTTAAATATGCATACCGTGATCGCCGTCAAAAGAAAAGAGATTTTAGAAAGTTATGGATTACAAGAATTAATGCTGCTTGTAGAGCGAATGATATTAGTTATTCAAAATTCATAAATGGATTACAAAAAGCAGGAATTGAAGTTAACCGTAAAATGTTATCTGAAATTGCAATTGATAATCCAAAAACATTTACAGAACTTGTTAATTTAGCGAAAGCTGGATTGGAAGGCAAGCCTGTAGTGAAAAAAGAAGCAGTAGCTAAAAAGACAACTGCTAAAAAAGAAGTTAAAACTGAATCTAAAAATGAAGATCTGTCAAAATTAACTGTTGCTGAGTTGAAAAAAATGGCAAAAGAAAAAGCCGTTAATGGATACTCAACTATGAAAAAAGCTGAATTAATCGAAGCTTTAAAATAAAAAAAGTAGATAATCTAAATATTATCTACTTTTTATTTTTACTTTGTCTATATTATTCGGATATAAATGATTAAAGTGTCTTAATGCTCCATTATTTTCTGCAATGTAAGTATATGGAGAAGCTATTATATGGTCTATTTCATCTAATTTATATTGACCAACTGTTTTCTTTGGGAAAAGTCTTTTATCAGGAGAAATCAAACCACCCCCATCTTTTACTAATGGTCTCAATAGTGGATGAATTAATCCAGCATGCATATGTCCTGATATTATTAAATCGGTATTTTTTAAAATTTCAACATATTCTTTAGCAAGTTTATTATAATGGACTGGATTATGTGATAATAGGATATTATATGAATCATGATCAAATTTACTTGGAAGCTTTAGGTTGATATCTTCTTTGAATGATGTAAAATCTTTAAAGTATTTAAAATTTTCATAAGGTTCAGTATATCCAGCAAAACAAACATTTTGTCTTTCATCATAATAAAAATCATTATTTAAAACTTCTATGTTAGAAATTTTATCAATTTCATTAAACAATTCATAGTTATTTTTTTTAATCCAAGCATCATTTTCAAAGTGACTTATATCATGGTTTCCTAAGCTCATGATCACTTTTGATATTTTTCTAAGTTCTTTTAAAAATTCAATAAACTCCTCTTTTTTGTGTGAATCAAAGTCATTACTATCAATAATATCACCAGGCATTAAAATATAATTTGGGGATATTTTGATAACTTTTTTAATAATTTTATTTAAATATCTTTTGCTAGTTTTCGAACCGAAATGTAAATCTGCGATAATAGCGAGTTTTAATTCTCTTATAATTTTATTAGTATCAATATTGTACATGTTTATCACCTAACAATATTATACCATAATAGTATATTTCAATTGTAAATGTTTACTTTGTATGCTAAAATTATGATATTACAAAGGAGGCAGCTATGGAGAAATATATACCTGATATTTATCAAAAAAGTATATACACGATTGATTATTCGAAACTTTGGTTAAGGGGGATAAAGTGTATTTTGTTTGATCTTGATAATACTTTAATTCCTGCTAATAAAGATAAACCGACTGAAAAAAATATTGAACTTTTCAAAGAGTTAGAGGAAATGGGTTTTAAAATTATAATTTTTTCAAACTCTGTATCGAAACGAGTTAAACCATTTTCATCTAGGTTAGGAGTCGATTATTCGGCAAGTTCATTTAAGCCTTTGCCTGGAAAATTCGTTAAGATTTTAGAAAAATATAATTTTGAAGTTGATGAGGTTGCTATTGTAGGTGATCAAATTTTAACTGATGTTTTAGGTGGTAATAGAGTAGGTATAACTACTATTTTAGTTAATAGAATAAGTAACAGAGATATTGTATTCACTAAAATTAATAGGCTGATAGAAAATATTATTTTTAAAAGACTTGAGAAAAAAGATCTTTTTTTCAAAGGTAAATATTATGAATAAAAAATGTTTTGGATGCGGAGCTTTTCTGCAAAGTGATAAAGCAGATGAAATTGGCTTTGTTAGTGAAATAGAAAATGACTTATGCAATAGATGTTTTAGAATAAAGCATTATAATGAATATCAAAAAGTTGTTAAAACTAATGAGGAATTTACAAAAAATTTACATAGCATTAACGAAACTAGAGACCTTGTTTTATTAGTAGTTGATTTGTTTAACATACCAAAAGAGCTAGATTTTATATGCCAAAAGCTGCAAAATGACGTTATTCTTGTTTTGACTAAGAGAGATATTTTTGCAAAAGATATATATGATAAAAAATTTTTGGATTACTTTGAAGGAAAATTTTTAGATAAAATAATCATAAGTAGTGAAAAAAACTTAAACTTTGATTCTTTGATGTCATTAATTTATAAACATAAAAAAGGTAAAAACGTTTATGTAGTAGGTTTCACGAATGCTGGAAAGTCTACTATGATAAATAAAATGATATATAATTACTCCAACAGTGATTTTCAAATTACTACAAGCCCGCTTACATCAACGACTATTGATAGCATAGAAATAAAACTAAACGAAGAACTAGTCTTTATCGATACACCAGGAATTTTGGAACAAGGTGATATGGTGGACATTTTGCCTTCTAAGATCATAAAAAAAATAGTTCCAAATAAAACTATAAGGCCTAAAACATTTCAGTTTAAGAAAAATGAAGCCGTTAATGTAGATGATTTGATTTATATAAATGTTTTAAACGATAATAACCTCACTTTTTTTATGGCAAATAGTTTGAACATAAAAAAGCATTTCAAAAAAAATGATAAACAATTTGAATATTCTCATAGATTATTTGTTAAGTCTGATGAAGACATTGTTATTAAAGGACTAGGGTTCATTAAATCAACTAAGAAAGGCAGTGTCATTGTTAACACTGACTATGAAGTTGATATTTATACAAGGAAATCATTAATTTAAATATAAAGTCAAAGTAAAATTTGACTTTTTTCTTTTAAAACCAAATTAAAATATGTATAATGATAATAGAAGGTAGGTAATTATATGTTAGGTAAAATTATTGGTTTAGAAAACAATATAGTACTTTTAAAATTGAATATTGATTTAGAACAATATCAAAGTTTAATTAATTTGCATGTTATTATGGAACAAGGGGAACAAAAAATAATTGGTGAAATCGTTGATATTGTCGATGGGGTTGCAAAAGTTAATTTACTTGGTGAAATAATCAATGATAACTTTGTTTATGGTGTTATTCATAAGCCTTCATTTGGTGCATCAGTCAAACTTATATCAAGAGAAAAAGTTGGTATGATAATTAGTTCGGCAAATTACCATGAAATGAAAGATGTGAAAATAGGTAAAAGTTCTATTTATAAAGATGTGGAAGTTAATGCAAATATTAATCAATTTTTTGCAAACCATTTTGCTATTTTTGGATCTACAGGTAGTGGTAAATCTTGTAGTGTCGCGAGAATTTTTCAAAATTTATTTGAAAAAAAGCAGCACATAGCTAAAAATGCAAATATAGTTATTTTTGATGCTTATGGTGAATATCATAGTGCTTTTGAACATTTTAATGACCAAAACCCGGAAATAAATTTTAAAGCATACACTACAAATACGACTTTTGCAGAAGCAGAAATTATGAAAATTCCTCTTTGGCTTTTGTCTGTAGATGACATTTGTTTATTGTTAGGTGCAGAAAGACATACTCAAATACCGATAGTTGAAAAAGCACTTAAATTAGTGACCGTTTTTGCTAAAAAGGATGAAGAAACTAAAAAGCAAAAAGAAGATATCATTTCTAGAGCAATCTTAGATATTTTGTCCTCAGGGAGGCCACCAGCTCAAATAAGAGATCAAATATATAGTGTTTTATCTTCGTTTAACACGGAAGATTTAAGTTTGGAGTCAGTAATATTTCAACCAGGGTATTCAAGACCAATAAAGCAATTATTGCAACTAGACAACACAGGTAAAATTAGAGAAATTGAAGTTGTTTCAAAGTTTTTTGAAAAGTTTTTGCAGCCAGACTCAATGATGTATTTACCAGATGGAACGTTCAAATACACATTAAGAGATTTAAAAGATGCTTTTGATTTTGCACTTATTGCAGAAGGTGTTTTGAAAAGTGAGAAAGTTTATGATGATGCAAATATACTTAGAGTTAGGCTTCATTCATTAGTTAATGGTGATTACAATACTTATTTTGAAGTTGACGAGTTTATAACTAAAGATCAATATTTAAAAAAGATTTTTACAGGGCTAAATGGTCAAAAAGCACAAATAGTTAATTTTAATATAAACTATATTGATGATAGATTTGCTAAAACTATTGTTAAGATATATTCAAAATTAATATTTGATTATGCTAAAGATTCTGATGCAAGAGGGGAAGTTCCTTACCATTTAGTTTTAGAAGAGGCTCATAGATATGTACAAAATGATAATGATATCCATCTTCTTGGTTACAACATTTTTGATCGTATAACAAAAGAGGGTAGAAAATATGGTGTTATTTTAGGTCTGATTTCTCAAAGGCCATCAGAATTATCTGAAACATCATTATCACAATGTAATAACTTTTTGATATTTAAGATGTTACACCCGAAAGATATTGAATACATAAAGCATATGGTTCCTAACATTACTGATGAAATTATGAGTATGATTAGAATACTACAGCCTGGTACTTGTGTAGGTTTCGGACTTGCATTTAAAGTTCCGGTGTTAATAAAATTTGATATGCCAAACCCGTCTCCATCTAGTAGTAGTGCAGATGTTATTAAAGGATGGTTTCAAAAATAAAAAAAGGATTTAAAATTCCTTTTTTATTTTTATTAAATATGGCGCATCTAATTTACTTGAATTTTCAAAAATTTCATACTCATATTTTTTAATGTGACTTTTTAAATGTTTGCTTTCTAATTTACCTTCATCATGCCCTTTATATACTGTAATCAATATAATACCTTTCTGACACAATAATTTATAGCACTCATCAATAGCTTTAATTGTTTTTTTATAGTTTGTAGTAATTTTTTTATCTGAACCAGGTAAATATCCTAAATTGAAAACAACAACTGATATTTTATTTTTTAATTGAAAAAGGTGTTTACCAATGTTTTCATGTGAGTCTAAAATTAATTCATAATTTTTTGCTTGTTCTTTTTTTAACAATTGATGTGTTTTTTGTATGGCCTCTTTTTGTATATCAAATCCATATACGGTGTTTTTAAATACTTTTGTTAAAAAAACCATATCATAACCATTACCACATGTTGCATCAATAGCATGCATCTTTTTTTGTGAATTTAATAAAACTTCTCTTTTGGTAAAATTTAGGATCGATCTATTAAAGCCTTGATAAGTCATTCTTTTGTGAAGCTCTTTATCAATTCCGTTTAAAACACTAATTTTATCAGAAGTCCATTTTGGTTCGATTAAGTCGTTCATGCTAGGGTCGCCAGTTAATCTTGAAATTACAATGTTACTCCTTAATTCTTCGAGCTGATTACAAACTATTTGGATATATTCTTCTTTTGTTAAAAGTCTAAATTTTGTTTCATTATAATAATTTTCTAAATCTGTGTTTTTAAGTACTGAAAGCATATG
The DNA here is from genome assembly GCA_007117695.1 of Bacilli bacterium. GTDB lineage: Bacteria > Bacillota_I > Bacilli_A > RF39 > UBA660 > CSBR16-113R1. The sequence goes on along the minus strand of SKFZ01000031.1, from coordinate 17,719 downwards.
GATTTTTATTCCAAATATTGGAAACTTATTTAAATATTTAATCGTATCGATCATCATTTGTTCAGTTTCGTTTGGCAGACCGTTTATTATATGAACTACTATTTTAATTTTTCTTTTGCTAAGCTTAAATACTATATTCTCAAATTCTTCTAATTCATATCCTCTATTAATTAAATCGGAAGTTTTTTTATGAATTGTTTGGAGTCCAAGTTCGATTGTTAATTCAGTTTTTTCATTTAACTTCTCTAAATAGTTAATAACTTCATCAGTAATGCTATCAGGTCTTGTTCCGATTGCTAGGCCAATAACATCATCTATTTTTAAAATTTCTTCATATTTTGATTTTAAGTTTTCTAAAGTATCATAAGTGTTGGTGTTGGCTTGAAAGTATCCAATATATTTTGTTTCTTTAGCTTTTTTATCAATTATACATTTAATTTCATTGAACTGATTTGTTAAAGAAAGTGAAGGATTTCCAGCAAAATCACCAGAACCTAGCTTAGAGCAAAAAATACAGCCACCTGTTCCTTTTGTTCCATCTTTGTTTGGGCAAGTAAACCCTCCATTTAAACTAACTTTATATACTTTATGGTTATATTTTTTTTTGTAGTAATAATCTAGTTGATAATATCTTTTGTTAGTATTTGTGTATTTAAATAAATTCATAGTGATCACCTATAAAATATCATAACATATTTTGTAAAAATATTTTAATTTTATATATATAATGCTATAATGAATCATAGGAGGTTTTATGAAAAAATATAATTTATTTAAAATTTTATTAATTGGGTTTTTTATAGTTGTAGCATTAACTTGGATTATACCAGCGGCAACGGTTACATCTGGAGCTATAGAAAGTTCAAAATTGAGTCCTATTGGAGTATTAGACATATTTAGAATTTTAATTCTTACGCTAGGTCATTACTTGCAATATGGGGTGCTTATTTTAGCAATTGGTGTTTTCTATGGTATTTTAAATAATGCAGGTGGATACCAAAATTTAATTAATTATTTTGAGAAAGGTTTTAAAAAGATACCAAAAACTTTTTTAATGTTAACATTTACATTATTCATGCTGTTATCAGCTATTGGTGGAAATCATTTTGTACTTTTAATATTGGTTCCGTTTTTTGTAACGGTATTGTTCAAGTTAAAGTATTCTAAATTAGTTGCTATGCTAGCTACTTTTGGGGCTATTATTTTTGGTAATTTTGCATCTATTTATGGATTTGAAGTTAGTGGTTACATTAATTATTTTTTAGAACTAGATGTGAATTATAATATTTTAGTTAAAATTGCATTATTTTTATTAACATTAGGATTGGCTTATATTTTGTCAGAGAATTTTGGAATTTTAGAGCCAGGCAAAAAAGCTAATAAAGAAATTCCATTATATATTGATAAAAAAGATAAAAAAAGTTTTTGGCCAATTGCAATTTTAATTGATGTGGTAGTTATCTTTTTATTGATTGCTACTTATAATTGGAAATTTGGAGCAAATAGTGACTTTTTTATTGATTTACACCAAAGGGTTTTAGATTTTGAAATACTAGGTGTATCTATCTTTCAAAGTGTTGTTGGGAAAGTAGAATCTATAGGTTTTTATAACCTTAGCGATGTTGCTATAATATTATTATTTGTTTCTGCTATGGTGGCAATATTTAATAAAATGAAAATTGATGAGACGATTGATTCAGCGATGTATGGTCTTAAAGAGGTTGTTAAACCAGCAGCATATATTGTTTTAGCAAATATAGTTTTAGGAGCTGCAACATTTGTTTCACCAACCTTTTTACACACATTAACTTTTTACACTGTTGATCTTTTCAAAGATTCTGTTTTAATAGTATCAGTATTTTTACCTATTTTAGCAGGTATTTTCACAAATAGTGTGTCATTTTTCATATCTGTATTTTCAGAGGTGATTAAATCAGGCCTTGGAAATAATGATTCGAATTTTATTATTGGATTAGGTTTTCAAATGTTTCATTCAGCAATTATGTTAATTTTACCTACTAGTATGATTATTATAGCCGGACTTACATACTTAGATGTTTCATTTAAAGAGTGGGTTAAGTTTTCACATAAGTATGTATATGCATTATTTGCATTAGCATTCTCAGTTGTTGCAATACTTACAATAATTTTATAAAAAGAAAACTGAGGTTATCTCAGTTTTTTTAAGGGTGATAATATGAAAATAAATTTAGATAATAAGTGCTACGATGTTGTTGTTAAAAGGAAGTCAATAAAACATATATACATTAAGACTGAAGGGTCTACTATTGTTGTTAGCGCTGGCAAAAGGGTGTCTTTAAAGCGGATTGAGGACTTGGTTTTAGAAAACAAAGTTAAAGTTTTAAGGATGTTAAATAAAAGTGTAAAGGAAGAAAATGAAGGTTCAAAATTCTATTATTTAGGCACTAATTATGATATAATTATAATGCCCACTTCATCTGATATTGTATTTGATGAAGGTTATATCATTGTTAAATCAGAAGAATTCTTGAATAGTTTTTTGAAGAAAAAAACAGAAGAAATTTTACACGATAGATTTAATTATGTATATTCAATTTTTGAAGAAGATATACCTAAATATAGGCTTAGAATTAGAAAGATGAAAACTAGATGGGGCGTTTGTAATAAAAGTAGTAGAACAATTACTTTAAATTCTAATTTAATTAAATATGATAAATCTGTGATAGATTATGTTATAATTCATGAATTATCACATTTAGTACACTTTAATCATTCGAAAAATTTTTGGGATTTAGTAAAAAAACATGATAGTGATTATAAAAAACATCGAAAAATATTAAAGGGGTAGGATATATGAAAAAGATATTAAAATTTTTATTGATTTTTGCATTGTTTTTGCCACTTGTAATTATACCAATGGATACTCAAGCTAAAACAGTTAGAGACTTGGTAAACGAGTTAAATCAATTGGAACAAGAATATAGAGATGCTAAGAATAAAGTTAAGTTAACTGAGCAAGAAATTAATAGTGCTTACAACCAAATAGGTTCTATTTCAAATGAAATTGATAGAGCTCATAAGGACATTGTAAATACTGAACAAGAAATAAAAGAGTTAGATGAACTAATTGTTTCTAAAGATGCTGAAATAAAAGAAATAATGAATTTCTTGCAACTATCAAATGGTGAATCAGCGTATTTAGAGTATGCTTTTGGAGCTAAAGATTTTACTGACTTTATTTATAGAGTTGCCATTTCAGAACAACTTGCTAATTATAACAATAACTTAATTGAAGAATTTAATTCGTTAATAATTCAAAATAATACTAAAATAAAAGAATTAGAATCAAAAACTATTGCTTTAAATAAAAAGCAAGAATCATTAGAAGGCCAAATCGTAAAACTAGGTGATGTTTTAGATGAATATCAAGAGGTTGGTCTTACTGTTGAAGATGAGATAAAAGCTCAAAAGCAGCTTGTAAGTCATTATCGAGACAACTTAAAGTGTGAATTAGACGAACCTATAGCGACATGTGGAAGAAGGTTGCCGCCTGGAACGGCGTTTTATAGACCTGTTACAATGGGAACTGTTACTAGTGAGTACTCAGCTTCAAGAATCCACCCTGTTACAGGGTTGCCTAGACCACATTATGGGATAGATATCGGTGCCCACCTTAGTGCTAATGTACCTATTTATGCTGCAGCACCAGGGCGTGTTGAAAATATCATTCATAGAACTGGATGCGGCGGAACTATGATTTTTCTAAATCATATTATAAACGGAAGAAATTACACAACTGTATACATGCATTTATACAGGGTTAATGTAAGTATGGGAGACATAGTTACTCACAATACTCAAATCGGTGTTATGGGTGGTACAAACAATAGGAACTACCCAAGTGGCCATGTTAGAAATTTAACCCCTTGGGACGGTTGTTCAACAGGTTTGCACTTACATTTTGAAATAGCAACCGGACATTTTGGTAATTTAGGTAGTTCTCAAAGAGCAAACACGGTAAATCCTAGAAACCTTGTTAACTTTCCATCAGCATGGAGTTGGTTTAACGGCCGTAATATTAGGTATTAAAAGAAGATTGAAATCTTCTTTTTTATTTGAATTTAGGGTCTTTTTAATATATAATTAATTTAGAAAAAGGTGTTATATGAAAAAAAATTTGATTTACTTTTTTATTTTACTTACTTTAATTACTGGTTGCCAGAGATTTGATTCCAATTACTACTTCAAAAGTTTAGAAAAGCTTCAAGAGATGGAAGAAAAAATTGATAGTGATTTGTATGATATTAGAGTTGCTATTAAACCAGTTAGTGAGCATGAATACATTTACTATATAACTTTGGATAATGCTAAAGTAGATTTGAATAATTTAAGTATGTTAGTGTATCACGATGTTGACACTACCAACTCTTTTCCTAGTATTGGTTATTTAGATGAAAAAGCTAATATTGATGATGAGGTAAAGGGAATAAATTTAGTCGGTTATATAGAGAAAAAAAGTGATTTCGAATTAATTAATTTTAAAATTAAAGTTTCGACTAAAAATTTTGATAATATTCATGTAATAACATTAGATAGAGATTAGGGGATGTTATGAAAAAAAATAGTTTTGTTGAAGGTGCATTAATTGCGACTATTGGTATATTTTTATCTAGAGCAATAGGGCTTTTTTATGTTATCCCATTTTATGCAATGATAGGTGTTCAAGGGGGGGCCCTTTATAGTTACGGTTACTCTATATATTCAATATTTTTATCACTATCAACAACTGGAATACCTTTTGCTATTAGTAAAATAGTAGGTGAGCAAACTGCCCTTGGCCATTATCACACCAAGGAACGGTTATATAAAATGGCTAGATTAATAATCATAATTGTCAGTTTAATCTCTTTTTTAACTTTGATCTTATTTGCGCCTAGTATAGCTAGTATAATCTTAGGAGATATTGAAGGTGGAAATACGGTTGCAGATGTTGCTAAAATAATTAGAATAATTGCAACAGCTTTATTAGTAGTTCCAGTTTTAGCAACTACAAAAGGTTACTTGCATGGGCATAGTTTCATGGCGGTACCAGCAAAGTCTAGAGTTTTAGAGCAAATTGTTAGAGTTTTCGTTATACTTGCGGGTAGTTATTTTGCGATATATGTTTTTGATCTTGGTATAACAACAGCGGTAGGAATATCGGTTTTTGGAGCGACAGCTGGAGCTTTAACAGCTTACTTATATGTGTGGTCCAACATAAAGAAAAACAAAGAGAGTCTAAAAGTTAATGAACCTTTAATTGAGGGTGAAAAATTGCTTGTTAAAAATGAACTTTTTCAAAAAGTAATGGTTTATGCTATACCTTTTGTTATAATTGATTTAGTTAAATCTTTAACTGCTACGATAGATACTTTTACGGTTGTAAGAACTTTAACAAATTTAGGATACTCAGCATTCGTAACTGAAAATGCTTTTGGGGTTGTGGCAACTTGGGGAGTTAAAATTAACATGATCATTATTTCACTTGCTATGGGAATTACAATTAGCTTGATACCTAATTTAGCAAGTAGTAGTGCCTTAAAAGATAAAAAGGGTATTTCAAGAAAAATAAATCAAGCCCTACAAATTTTGATATTTACAACTATTCCAATGGCGGTAGGACTTAGCTTTTTAGCACAACCTGTTTGGGTAGCTTTTTACGACTATAATGAGGTTGCAATTGAAATATTTAGAATTATGGTTTATTCAACAATAACTTTTTCAATATTTTCTATTTTAGTTGATTCACTTCAAACTTTAAACAAGACTAAAATTGCTTTAAGTTCACTATTTTTTATGTTCTTTTTTAAAGCAATGCTAAATATTCCTTTTATGATTTTGTCGGATAGTTTATTAAATAAAGGTTATTATGGTTCTGTGTTTTCGTCAATATTTGTTCAAGTATTAGCAATTATATTTATGCTAATATCAATTAACAAATTATATAAAGTTAGTTATACAGATACATTAAATAAATTATATAAAACCCTTTTAGCAGTCACCACTATGGTTTTTGCCTTATATTTGCTTACAATTATATTTCCGATTGATGCAGTTTTGAGGTTAGATGCGATAATTCAAATTATAGTATATTCGTTTGTAGGGGCGTTAGTATATTTATATGTTTCGTTTAAAACATCACTAATTTACGAGGTTTTAGGTGATGACAGGGTTAAAAGGTATTTAAAAAAAATTAAAATTTACAAAATATAACAATTTATGTTATATTTTTTTATTTAGTACTTGACAATGTAAGGTAGTTGTTATACATTAGTAGTGAGGTGATTTATGAATACTCAATTTAAGAAGGGAGTGCTTGAATTAATTGTCTTAGTCGCGGTTAGCAAAAAAGATATGTACGGTTATGAGCTCATTAGTGAAGTTTCAAGAGTGGTTGATATAAATGATGGAACAATTTATCCACTTTTAAAAAGATTAACTAATGATAAATATTTTGAAACATATTTAGTTGAGTCAACTGGCGGACCGCCAAGAAAATATTACAAGTTAACTTCTTTAGGGAAAGAAAAGATGCATGAATTAAAAAGTACATGGGATCAATTCAACAATTCGGTAAATAATTTTATTAAGGAGGGATATAATGAATAAAAGTAAATTTTTAAATAAACTAAAGAAAAAGTTAGAAATTTTAAATGATGAAGAATTAAATGATATTATTAATGAGTATGAGTCGATCATCGATGAAAAAGTCAAGCATGGTAAGTCTGAAGAAGAGGCGATTTCTGAGTTTGGTGATGTTAGCACGCTTGCAAAAGAAATTTTGGAAGCCTATAAGTTGAATGCGAAAAAAGTTGATGAGGATGATTTTTTAGATTCACTTGATTCAACTATTAAGAAGGGGGCTAAAAAATTATCGGAATACACTAAAGATGTTGTTAACGAAGCCGAAAAAGAAGAAATAACTATTGATATGATTTTTGAAATTATTATAAAAGCAATTGTTATTTTAATTTTATTAATGATTCCTTTTTCAATTTTAAGATCAATTTTGACAGCTTTCACTTCAATGGCTGTTCCTAGTAATTTTTTTGGAAACTTCATTGTTTCGATTATTGGTGGATTCATGAGCCTTTTATTTCTAGCGCTTCTAATATTGGTGATCTATTTAATTATTAAAGATACAACCACTAAAGGATCAATCAAAAAATCAATTAAAAAAAGGATCGAAAATGAAGTAGAAGAAGAAATAGAAGAAGAAATAGAAAAAGAAATAAAGAAGGAAATGAAAAAAGAAAAAGAACAAATAAAAGAGGATAAGATAGTGGCAAAAAAAAGCGAACAAAATAGCTTTACTACTATCATGTTAACTATTTTGAAAGTTATATTAATATTGCATGCTATTCCAATGGTGTTTAGCTTGGCTTTCTTATATGTAGTATTGGCATTTTCAATTTATTTACTTTTTAAAGGTGTCTCTATTATAGGTATAATACTTTTGATTATTTCATCAATTATTATTACTACATTTATACTTCAGTTAATATTCAAGCTAGTTAAAACTAACTTCAGACCTAAGAAAGTTGGTTTCTCATCACTTATAACAGCGTTTGTAATATTTCTTATAGGTATTTTCTTCACGATAGATTTTATTGGTAGTATAGAATTTGTTAACGAATCTCCAATTGATGAATTATCATATTCTACTTTTACCCAAAATTATGTTGTTGATGATAATATAGGAAATTTATTGACAAGACAAAGTAGTAATTATTCAGTATTTATTGACAGCGAAATGAATGATAATGTACTGACTTTAGAAGTCACTTATAGCGATGATTTTCTAAATATTAAAGAAGTGTCAGTTTCTGATGGATATATTATTGTTCATAGCACTGAAAGAATGAAATTAATAAATTTATTTAATTTATTTGTAGATAATTTAAAAGAAGAAAAAATTTATAACTACACTAAAGTTTTTGACTATGAGATTAACTTATTTGTTAACCAAGAAACATTAAATTCGATTGTTATAGAAGAAAACTAAAAAGGAAAAAAGTTCTTAAACCTCGTACTTTAAAGTAGGAGGTTTTTTTATGAAAAAAATTATTGTGTTTATATTATTTTTCACTTTAATATTTAAAGTTAATGCAAAGGAAGTTAATTATTACAGTGATTATTCTGATTATTATTATACAGATGAAGAAGTTGCACAATGTGATTTAGTAGAAGTTTCTAACTATAAAAAACATTTATATTATAAATATGTATATAATGACTATGGATATGATATTTATTTAGGGGACGATTTTGATATTGATTATAGTGACTATATAAAAACGGATTATAGTGATTATTTAAAAAAATATGAAATCCCTGATTCGGGTGATATTGAAGTAGTATCAAAAGATTTTTATGAAAATTTTAAATTAAAAAAGGTTAGATTTCTAATTATAGATGATGTTTTTGGATCCTATGATGTTCTTCGAATTTCAGAAATAGAAGTATATAAAGGAGATGAATATATTGATTATGATCCAAGTTGTTATGACTGCTCGGCAGGTCTTTTGGACACAATTAAGAGTAGGGACAAAACAGAGTTTTTAAGTTTCGTGGCAAACGGAGGTCAATTAACATTAGATTTAGGTGATTATTATTATTTTGATGATCTTGAAATAAAGATTTACTTGTTTGATATGACCCCAATCGAAAAAAGGTATGATCTATATGTTTCTCCTACTAGTGATATAAGCGATTCTTTTTTATTATATGAATTTAGAGATAGGTTTGTGATTCATATTGAAGAAAATATAACATACTTTGAAAAAGATATTTTTGATTATACATATATTAATCCTTTGTTTGAAGAGCCATATTTAAGTGATGAGCCAGATGTTTCATACCCAAATAAAGTGAGTCAGATATCGAAATATAAATATAGGAATTATTTATATAGGCATTATAAAAACGATTTACATTTATGCGAGGAAAAATCAGAAGAATGTGATATTAAATCAGAAAAATATGTTGAAAAATATAAGTATCGGATTAGGGATAAGTTAAGTTTGATTGAGCCAATTATATTAAGTGAAACATTAAGCGTAACAGACTACGTCGCTTATAGTAGTGATAAACTTGAGTATGAGAAAACTGATGATTATATAACTTTTTTGGTAGGTAGGCTTGAAACTTCAGTTTCTTATGAGTGGGAAGAAACTGATAGCGTAACTAAAAAACCTGTATATAAAACAAAAGTTAAGTATGTAGATAGAATTTTGGATTGTGAAGATGATGTTATCATAAATGAAGATCTTTATCCTCCTTACTTAGGTGAGAGTAAGGAAAGTAAACCAAGCGAAGATTGCATAAGTAAAGATAGGGCTATTATAAGTTTGTTTCCGATATTTTTAATATTTTTTCTACTATTTTTAGGTAAGAAGGTTAATGACAGTATTAACTGATTATAAAAAGGGGGTTTTATTTGTAACTTTATCAGGGTTGTATGAATACGCCTTAATAAAAAATGAACTAGATCATGTTAGTTATATGAAAGTGATTGTTATTAATATTAATCAGTTATTTAATTATTCTTTGAGTGATTTACTTGAAATTGAAAAGATTTTTAATAAAAGTTTAGTTTATTATGTTAGTGATTTTAAGTATTTGAAAAGTGAGATAAAGTTTTTGAAAAGTGAATATCATATTTTCAAATTTAGTTCGCATTTATGATATAATCATATTAGGTGATAATATGAAAAAAGGTTTTACATTAGTTGAATTATTAGTAACAATTGGGGTTTTAGTTTTAATTCTTTTAATAGTCACTCCATCTTTGGTTGGAGTAATAAATGATTCAAGGGAAAAGTCATTTGAAGAGACGAAAAGAAATATAAAAGGTGCAGCTAATAATTACATGATTGAAAATAGTGGCAACTTCCCTGAAAATGTTGGGGAAAGTCATACAATTGAAATTGAGACTCTTCAAGATGAAGGGTATTTAAAAAGAAACATTATAAATCCAAAAAATGGTGAAATAATTGAAAATGCTTATATAGTAGTTACGAAAATTACAGAAGATGAATTTGAATATGTTTTAGAATATGATTATTAATTTTGAAAAAAGTTTGATTTATGTTAAACTTTTTTTTGTGGTATAATACTAGTGTTTCGAGGTGAAAAATATGGATAAAATAATTGTTAAAGGTGCTCGTGAGAACAACCTAAAAAATGTGAATATAGAACTTCCAAAAAATAAACTTATAGTAATGACTGGTGTGTCTGGAAGCGGAAAGAGTAGTCTTGCTTTCGATACTATTTATGCGGAAGGTCAAAGAAGATATGTTGAGAGTTTGAGTGCTTATGCACGTCAGTTTTTAGGTGGTTCTGAAAAGCCTTTGGTTGACAGTATAGAAGGATTATCACCGGCTATAAGTATAGATCAAAAAACAACTAATAAAAATCCAAGAAGTACTGTGGGAACTGTTACTGAAATATACGATTACCTTAGGCTTTTATATGCTAGAGTAGGGACTCCTTATTGTCCTATTCACAAAATACCTATTACTAGTCAAACAATCGATGAAATGGTTAATAAAATTTTGTCATTAGAGTTGGAGACGAAAATAAAAATTCTTTCGCCAGTTATTATGGGGATGAAAGGTTCTCATAAAGAGTTAATTGAAAAATTAAGAAAAGAAGGGTTTGTTAGAATAATAGTAAATGGTGAAGAACATGACTTAATGGAAGATATAGAGCTTGAAAAAAATAAAAAGCATAATATCGAAGTCGTAGTAGATAGGTTGGTTATTAAAGAAGGAATTAGAAGTAGATTACATGATTCTATTGAAGTCGCTTTAAAGTATGCATCTGGTAAAGTTAATATAGATGTTTTAGGAAAAGATAAGATGGTAATGAGTGAAACTTATGCTTGTCCTCATTGTGATTTTTCTATTTCAGAATTAGAACCTAGAATTTTCTCATTTAATTCACCTTATGGAGCATGTCCTGTTTGTAAAGGGTTAGGTGTTCAACAAAAAGTAGATTATGATTTAATTGCACCCAATAAAAGCATTAGTATTAATGATGGAGGGCTATTACCCTTAAATGTTAAAGATGAAAGCAATATTTACTATACTAATTTAAAAGAAACTTGTAACCATTATAATATTAATATGGACGCCCCTTTAAGTAAGTTGAGTAAAAAGGATTTAAATATAGTTTTATATGGTTCTGATGAACCGATTTCTTTTAAACACACTTCAAAAAATGGCAATGTTAGATATTCAAAAGATTATTACGAAGGTTTAATAACAAATTTAGAAAGAAGATATATTGAGACTAAAAGTGAATGGATAAGAGAATGGATAGAGCAATTTATGACTGAATTACCTTGTTCATCTTGTGGTGGTGCAAGGCTTCAAGACTCTGTTTTGTCTGTTAAAGTAAATAAACTTAACATTCATGAAATGTCTTCATTAAGTATTAGAGATTTATTTGATAAAATGGATAACCTGAAACTTAATAAAGAGCAAAGTGAAATTGCAGAGTTAATTTTAAAGGAAATAAAGTCTAGACTATCATTTTTAATAAATGTAGGATTAGAATATTTGACTTTAAGCAGAACGGCGGTTACTTTATCTGGTGGTGAGTCTCAAAGAATTAGATTGGCTACTCAAATTGGTTCGAGACTTACTGGTGTTTTATATGTGTTGGATGAACCGTCTATTGGTCTTCATCAAAGAGATAATCAAAGGCTTATTAATTCCCTTTTGGAAATGAGAGATTTAGGAAATACTTTAATTGTTGTTGAGCACGATGAAGACACTATGAGAGCTTGTGATTACCTTGTTGATATAGGTCCTAATGCGGGTTTGCATGGAGGCAAAGTTGTAGCTGAGGGAACACCTTCTAAAGTTATTAGAAACAAAAAAAGTATAACTGCTAAATATTTGAGTGGCGAATATAAAATTGAAGTTCCTAAAAACTATAGAAAAGGGAATAAAAAATTTATTGAAATATTAGGAGCAAAAGAAAATAATTTAAAAAATATTGATGTGAAAATACCACTAGGAACTTTAACTTCGATAACTGGGGTTTCTGGTAGTGGGAAAAGTTCTTTAGTTAATGAAATTTTATATAAAGCGATCTCATCAAATTTACATAAGAAAAAAGAAAAGCCAGGAATACATAAAAAAATAAAAGGGCTCAACAATATTGATAAAATTGTCGAAATATCACAAGCCCCAATCGGCAGAACACCTAGAAGTAATCCGGCTACTTATACTGGAGTTTTTGATCCAATTAGAGATGTTTTTGCTGAAACTAGGGAAGCTAAAATAAGAGGTTATGATAAAGGTAGGTTTTCTTTTAATGTCAAAGGTGGTCGTTGTGAAGCTTGTCAAGGAGATGGAGTAAAGAAGATAGAGATGCACTTCCTGCCAGATGTTTATGTTACTTGTGAGGTTTGTAAAGGGAAAAGATATAACAAAGAAACTTTAGAAATTAAATATAAAAATAAATCTATTTCTGATGTTTTAAACATGAGAGTCGAAGAAGCAAACGAGTTTTTTAAAAATATTCCGAAAGTAAAAAAGAAGTTAGAAATGCTTATGGACGTTGGACTTTCTTATATAAAACTTGGTCAAAGTGCTCCAACGTTATCAGGTGGTGAAGCCGGGAGGGTTAAACTTGCTAAAGAATTACAAAAGAAACCAACTGGAAAAAGTTTGTATATTTTAGATGAACCAACTACCGGACTTCATACTGATGATGTTAAAAAATTATTAGTTATTTTAAATCGAATTGTCGATCATGGTGATACGGTTGTAGTTATAGAACATAACTTAGATGTCATAAAAGTATCGGATTATATAATAGACCTTGGACCTGAAGGAGGAGATCTCGGGGGCGGTGTTGTAGCTGTCGGAACTCCTAATCAATTAATTAACGTTAAAGAAAGCTATACAGGTCAATTTTTAAAAGAGCATTTAGATAGAATGAACATTGTAAATGAAAAAGTGTAAAATTTTGTAAATAAAAGATTGTATCTTTTGTTGGGAAGCCTTGTTTTAAAAAGTCAAACAAGGTTTTTTGTTTGTTATTACTTTTTGACACTTCAAATAATATAAAATATAATTGTAAATGATAAGGGGTGTGTTTATGAAAAAAAAGTTAATAACAATATTTTTACTTTTAACTTTATTTATAACAGGTTGTGTTGAAGTGGAAATTTTATCTGATATTAGAAAAGATGGGACTGCAACTGTAGAAATTGAAATGACTATAACGCTTAGCGAAGAAGATTGGGATGAATGGCAAGAAAGCGAAGCAACATCAAGTGATGATTTAGAAGATGTGAAAAGTATTCCAGGAGTTGCTAATGTCGAATTGATTGAAATAGATGAATCTACTGATGGAATGAGAAAAAGAGGGACAAGAACAATCATTGAAATAGACGATTTAAATGCATATGCTGAGGTTTTTGAAAAGGCATTAGATTATAATGTTACTTTAGAAGAAACAGATGGCGAGATTGAAATCACATTTGACTATTCAAGTATGGAGGAAGCAGACCCAGATGATTTGTTTGGTGATGATGTAGATATGCAAGCATTTACTAGATTTAATATAGAGGGAACTGTAATTGATCATAATGCTACAAATGTTAGCGGTAGTACATATGAGTGGGATGGTAATGAAATGGAAGATAAACTTTTTATTAAGTTTATTAATGAAGATGCAGAATTAATATCGGCCCCAAATGATGAGATTGAAAATGAAGAAGATTTAGAAGAATCGAATTTAGAAGTAAATGAAAGTGCTTTGGATGATAATATTAAACTTGTTTTGTTAGGCATTGTATATAGTATTGTCTTATTGTTAGGTGTTTATGCATTAGTATCAACTAGAAAAGAACTTTAAAGTTCTTTTTTATTTGCAATTATATTAAATTTGTTATATTATAAAAACATTTCAAAAGGAGTGTTTATATGAATAGCAGCAGCGATATTTCCAAAAAACATGATTATTTTAATGCAATTAATAGTAATGAATTAATATCTAAAAAAGAACAAATAAAATTACTGAAAAAATTGAGAAATGGTGATGTTAGTGCAATGGATAAATTAGTTAAAGCCAACTTGAGGCTGGCGGCTAAAAACGCATTTAAATATAGTTTATATAATCCAAATGTAGAGTATGATGATTTGATTCAAGAAAGTAGCATTGGCCTTATGAAGGCCATAGAAAAATTTGATTTAGATATAAGTGATAATTTAGTTGCGTATATGGGTAGAACAATAGACTCTTCAATTCAAAGGTATATACAAAACCATTCTAAAAGCATTAGAATTCCAGTCCATGTTTGTGAGTTGAAATCTAAGCTGAGAAAAGCTGGTGATGAATTTGAAAAGAAAAATTCAAAAGAGCCAACAGTTAAGGAATTATCAGAATTAACTAACATTGATAAACAAAAAATTATAGAATTAAAAAACTATGGTCAGTCAACTACAAGTTTAGATATGAAGATTGGTGATGAAGAAAATAACGAAATTTCAAGTATTATACCGGATAGGAATGAAGATCCACTAAAATCGGTTTTGCTTGGCGAAACTTTGAGTGAACTAAATTCTTTATTAGAGTCGTTTGGATATAGAGAAAAAAAGATTGCCAAACATAGAATTTTGTTTGACATTGAGTGTAATGAGATGATGAGCAGAAATCAATTAGCAGATGAGTTTAATGTTTCAATTGAAAGAATTCGTCAAATAGAAAACAGAATTTTGAAAGAGATGAGAAATTGTTTACGAAGTAAAGAAGATTTGCTAGAAATCAGAAATACAAAATTAGATGTTAATATGAACATTGATAGAAACATTAAAAAAGCATTTTAAAAGGGTTACAGTAATATGTTAATCTTTTTTTTATTGTGTTATAATTAATAAGATAGGAGTGATTATATGACGCCACATATAAGTGCGAAAAAAGATGAAATAGCAAACACGGTAATAATGCCTGGAGATCCTTTGCGAGCTAAATTTATTGCTGAAAATTACTTAAGTGACTATAAATTAGTAAACGAGGTTAGAGGTATGCTAGCATACACTGGAGATTTCAAAGGTAAAAAAGTAACTATTATGGCATCTGGTATGGGTAATCCTAGTATGGGTATTTATTCATATGAACTTTTTAAATTTTACGATGTTGAAAATATAATAAGAGTTGGTTCTTGTGGTGCTTATTCAAGCAAGCTGAAATTATTTGATGTATTACTTGTTGAAAAAACATATTCTGAATCAACTTATGCTAATGTTCAAAGCAACAATTCTGAGATATATAAGTATTCTTCAAAAACTTTAAACTCTAAATTATTAAAGAGTGCTTCTAATTTAGGGCATGACGTAAAATCAATTACTGCTCATTGTAGTGATGTGTTTTATAAAGAAAAAAACAAATTTAAAATTTTATTACAAAAATATAATTGTTCTTGCGTTGAAATGGAGACTTTTGCACTGTTTCATAATGCAAAAGTTTTAGATAAAAAAGCAGCGGCCATTTTGACTGTGTCAGACAGTTTGGTTACGAAAGAGGAAACTACTAGTAAAGAAAGAGAAGTAGCGTTTACGAAAATGATGGAAATTGCTTTAAATTCTTTGATATAAGGAGGCTTTATGGAAATTACAAAAAAAAATTATAATCTACATTATAAGCGTGAGGAAAAGTTTAATATATCTAATATAAAATTTGTTTTTTCAAAAAATGTAGAAGAAAAAGATATTACTTATACTAAGTTGTTGATACAGATGTTAGAAAATTCAAACAGTGTTTTTGAGACTGAAAGAGATTTGGTAGTTGGAATGGAAGAGTTGTTAGTATACAACTACAGTTTAAAAGTGAAGAGAGTCGGTAATCATTTTAGGTTTGTTTTTTCCATATCATATGTTAATGATAAATTTTCAAAAACAAACTTAGTTGAGAATATTATGAAATTTTTATTGATAATTTTATTTAATCCTAAAACAATTGGTGACTCGTTTGATGAAAAAAATTTAGCGGAGCAAAAAAAGGTTATTAAAAACAATATTGAATCAGTTGCAGAATATCCGTCTAGCTACGCGTTTGATAAATTTAGAAAAGAAATTGATCAGAGTGGCAAATTTTCATATTCAACTTTTGGAGATAAAGAAATATTAAATAATATAGATGGTAAAAAATTATATGAATATTATAAAAGCATTATTAATGATTGGCAATTAGATATATTTTTAGTAGGAGACACAAAACCTGTTGAGGTAGAAGAACACTTAAAAAAAATGTTTTCTAATAGAATTTCTAAAGTGAATTTAGATAAATTAAATTATGAGATTTCGTCTAATGAAGAAGTAAAGGAAATTGTTGAAAATTATAATACAAAGCAAAGTGAATTAATAATTGGTTATACAGCAAATGATATAAATTTTTATGAAGAAACTGCTGTAATAAAAATATTGTTAGGTATTTTAAATGGTGCCTCTGGGAAGTTGTTTAAAGAGGTAAGAGAAAAAAACTCCTTTTGCTATAGCATATTAATGGATGATTATGTTAATTTTGGTATTTTCGCAATTAAAACAAAAATAAGTAGTAAAAATTATGAAAAAGCAAAAGATTTATCTATTAGCATAGTTAATGAGGTTAAAGGTGGAAATATAAGTTTAGAATTTAATGTTGCTAAGAAAAACGCTATAAAAGCAGTTTTAGACAGAAGTGATTCTATAGATTCTATCAGCAGTAATTTAATAAAAAATACTTTTCAAAAAGGTTGTACTTTAGAAAAAGAAATTGATTTGTTAAAAAGTGTAACTGAAGCTGATGTATTAGAGTTTGCTAAAAAACTTAAATTAAATACAATATATTTGCTAAAGGAGGAGTAAAGTGGACAAAAGATATAACAAAGCATTGGATTTAGAAATATATTATGAAAAACTAGAAAATGGTTTAGAAGTATATTTGATTCCAATGAAAAAATTTAACTCGACATTTGCTCAATTTACTAGTAAATATGGCAGCAAACATAATAATTTTAAATATAGCGGGGATGACAAGATAAAAAATATGCCACCTGGAATTGCTCATTTTTTGGAACATAAAATGTTTGAGAATGAGGATGGAACCATTACTTTTGATTATTTCACTGAAAAAGAAGCGGATTGTAATGCTAACACTAGCCATGAGAGAACGTGCTACTTATTTAAATCGAGAGACAATGTTTTAGACAACGTATCATTTTTGCTAGATTATGTTCAAAAGCCATACTTTACCGATGAAAATGTATTGAAAGAAAAAGGAATTATTATAGAAGAAGCAAAAATGTATGAGAATATTCCAGATTTTTATATAAATGATGTTTTGATGGCTAATACTTTCCACAAAAGTGAGTATAGGTTACCTATTATTGGAACACAAGAAAGTATTAACTCGATCACAAAAGAGCAATTGCAAGAATGTTATGAGACATTTTATCACCCAAGTAATATGTTTTTAACTATTAGTGGTAATTTTGATGCTGATGAAATGATGGAGTTGATTAAGGAAAATCAAGGTAGTAAAAAATTTAAAAAATTTAAACCAGTAGAAATATTAAAAAATGATGAACCTAAAACAGTAGTTAAAGAAATAGAGATTTTAAAATTAGGTTTTGAAAGTAATAGAGTGTTTATGAATTTTAAAATTGCTCGTAGTGATTATTATTATAAATTAAAAAATT
>SKFZ01000019.1 GCA_007117695.1 Bacilli bacterium | reverse complement strand
TGTAGAAATAGACATTAGAAGCATTGGAAGGAATTGATTTAGATAGTGCTAGAAGAGTAGCAGGAAATGGGTTTTATTATCTTTTAGGAGATGTTGCTAGACTTCATTCAGCTGTCTTATCTTATGCTAGAGATTTCATGATTGAAAAAGGTTTTACTTATTGTATTCCTCCATACATGATGAGAAGCGAGTCTGTTGATGGGGTTATGAGTTTTGAAGAAAAAGATGCGATGATGTATAAAGTTGAAGGTGAAGATCTTTATTTAATAGGGACTTCTGAACATACTATGATTGCAATGTTTAAAGATCAAATATTAGAAAAAGGTAAAATGCCTTATGCTATGACATCATATTCTCCATGTTTTAGAAAAGAAAAAGGTGCGCATGGAATTGAAGAGCGTGGTATTTATAGAATTCACCAATTTGAAAAGCAAGAGATGATTGTTGTTTGTGAGCCACATGAGTCTGAAGAGGGGTTTGAAAAAATGTATAATTACACTGTAGAAGTATTTAGAAATTTAGATATTCCTGTTAGAGAACTGGAGTGTTGTACTGGTGATCTTGCTGATTTAAAATATAAAAGTATTGATGTTGAGGCATGGAGTCCGAGACAAGAGAAGTATTTTGAAGTTGGGAGTTGTTCAAATTTAACTGAAGCTCAATCAAGAAGGTTAGGTATAAGATACAAAGATGAAGATGGTAATAAATATTATGCACACACTTTAAATAATACTGTTGTTGCTCCACCAAGAATGCTTATAGCACTTGTTGAAAACAACTTAAATGCAGATGGCTCAGTTAATATACCAAAAGTTTTGAGACCTTATATGGGTGGATTAGAAAAAATAGAAGTGAAAAAGTAATTCACTTCTTTTTTATTGAAAAACTATATAAACATGTTATAATGTCTTAGGTGATTACTATGTTAGAAGTTATAAATTTATCAGTTATTTTTCCTGACAAAAAGTTGTTTGAAGATGTTAATTTAAAATTTTCAAACGGGAATTGTTACGGAGTTATTGGTGCTAATGGTGCCGGAAAATCAACATTTTTAAAAATATTATCTAAGGAAATAGATTCAACAAAAGGTGATGTTATTAAAGACAAGCATGCTAGAATGTCTGTGCTTAAGCAAAATCATTATGAATTTGATAATCATACAGTTATGGATACTGTTTTAATGGGATATCCTGAACTTTATAAAGTTACTAAAGAAAGGGAAAAACTTTATAGTAAAACAGAGTTCACAGAAGAAGATGGCATTAAAGCGTCTGAACTTGAAAGTGAATATGCAGATTTAAATGGTTGGGATGCGGAAAGTGATGTAAAAAAATTATTGAGTGAACTTGGCTTAGGCGAAAATGTTATTTCTAAAAAAATGGAAGATTTGCAAAGCAAGGCCAAAGTTAAAGTTTTATTGGCTCAAGCACTTTTTAGTAGTCCAGATATAATTTTGATGGATGAACCTACTAATGGGTTGGATTTTAAATCTATAGCATGGCTAGAGGACTTTTTAATTGACTATGATAAAACGGTTATTGTGGTATCACATGATAGACACTTTTTAAATAAGGTGTGTACTCATATGGTTGATATCGATTATGGTGAAGCAAAACTTTATCCGGGAAATTATGATTTTTGGTATGAATCTAGCCAATTACTAATTAAAATGGCAAAAGAAGGAAACAAAAAGAAAGAGCAAAGAATAAAAGAACTAGAAGATTTCATAGCAAGATTCAGTGCTAATGCATCAAAATCTAAACAGGCGACTTCTAGAAAGAAAAGTTTAGAAAAAATTGAATTGGAAGAATTGAAACCATCGAGTAGAAAATACCCATTTATTGATTTTTCTTTTGAAAAATCACTTGGAAAAGACATAGTAAAAGTTACTAAACTTTCGAAAACAATTGATGGGATTAAAGTTTTAGATAATGTTTCATTTATGTTAGCTAATGGTGATAAACTAGCTATCATTTCAGATGATGATGTTAAAACTACCACATTGTTAAAAATACTTGCTGGAGAGATTGTTCCGGATTCAGGGGAAATCAAATGGGGTCAAACTGTTAACAAGGGTTATCTTCCAATAGATAATAGTAATTATTTTCATGAAAATAATGACAACTTAATTAAGTGGTTAAGTAATTATTCATCAGATGGTGATGAAAGGTACTTAAGATCTTTTTTAGGTAGAATGTTATTTTCTGGAGATGAACCGTTAAAATCTGTTAAAGTGTTATCTGGTGGTGAAAAAGTAAGGTGTATGCTTTCAAAGGCGATGATCGAACAATCTAATACGTTATTGCTCGATCAACCTACTAACCACTTGGACTTAGAATCTATTGAATCTTTAAACAGAGGTTTAATTAAATTTAAAGGTTCAATAATATTTTCGTCTCATGATCATAAGTTTGTTGATAGTGTTGCAAATAAAATATTAGAAATAAAAGATGAGGGTTCGACATTTTATAATGGGACTTTAGACGAATATTTAAGTAGATAATAAAATAAAAAATTGATATTAAATGTATAAACAAAAACACATTTTGAAAATGTGTTTTTGTTATTTTCTAGTTACTATACACTTTTAATTGTATAGTAATACTAGCAATAATCGCATTAATAGCGACACCAAGAATCATGGCAGCGATAGAAGAGGCCAGAACAAACTCATTTAAAAATAGCGTATATGGAATAGTAAAAGCAGGTGAATTACTATATGCAGAAAGTGTAATGAGTGATGAAGGTTTACCAAGAAATGAAAACATATTAGATCAAATAGACTTTAATGGAGAACAACCAGAAGCAGGAGAAGTAATAGTATCAAGCGATGGAAAAGTCAAAGCAGCCCTTGTATATGGAGGTAAGTGTTTTTTAAAGGTAGATGAAGAAATAGAAATGT
>SKFZ01000002.1 GCA_007117695.1 Bacilli bacterium | reverse complement strand
TGTTCTCCACACCACATAAAAAAGCACCTCTTGGTGCTTTTTTTATTATCTACTTCTAACTTTTCTTTCTGCTTTTTCTTTTTTATACTCTACATAATCATCATGGTTCATAACTCCAACTTTCTCACGATTTTCTTTTGTAGATGCATCAAGAAGAATATTTATCATAGAAATCTTGTCTTCACTTGAAAGTGATTCTTCACTTTCAATTTCGTTTTTCATTTGTTCTAGTTCTTCTTTACTAGCATTTTCAATAAGTCCTTCAATTTCATCTTTGTAATATTTAAGTTTATACATCTCTTGTTTTTCTTCTGATAATGACCCTACCAAAGCTTCAACTGAATCACCTATTGCACTAATTAAAGTTGAAATTTTTCCTTTTTTTGTTTTGTTTTCGTTTTCCATATTAAACCCTCCTCATTTTCTCAATATGATTTACTATATATTTATTATCCTCTACTAATATTTTGTTGTCAATAATAAGTGATTTTATTACTTCATCAATTGATGAAGTAATAGTATCAGTAGCTAAATAATCATGCTCATACTTTAGCATTAAATCATTTAATAATTCTTCTTTACTAAAATAATCTAAATTATTCATTATATGTTTTTCAATTTCACTACTAACTCGCCATTTATATATACGTTTTATTTCCAAAAGCATCTGCTCAGTTGATACTTTGTGATCACTAAATTCTTTTGAAATAATACTTAATAACTCCGCTTCATTAATCTCAAGATCACTTTCAATTAAAATATTATTAATTGTATTGAGTCTTTCAAACTCCTCTAATCTCTCGTTCATTACATCACCAACTTAGTTAGTTATTGTATTCCATTTCAATGGAATAGTCAAGGAAACTAATAATATTTTTGATTGACTTTTTCACAATTTAATTGCTCATCACTAATATAAGATTTTTTTACATCAAGATTCGCTATAGCATCACAAATCTTAAAATAATAAAATCCTATCATCTCATCATAATCATCATGAACAATTGCTTTTTCTAATGCTTTTTTATATGCATCTCGTTCTTCTATTCTTATATATAATGGGGGTATTTTTATCTTTTTCATCATCAAGTTAAAAAGCCCTCTAAAAGTTCTTTTATTACCATCTGTAAAAGGCTGAGCTTTAATTAAGTCAGTTACTATTACAACACAATTTTCTATATATTCAAATATTCCACACTCTTCTAAAGGTCTGAAAACTTCATTAGTTTTTGCAATATAACTATTTAAGTATTGCTTAGCTTCACTAGCACTCATAACATCTTTATTTAAATCATACAGCATTACTGATGAATCTCTCATCGTTCCCCCAAATTCAGGATTTGGACATCTAGAATAAAGTTTCTGATTTAATAAAAGAGAATTAGTGAAAACATTAAAGTTATTTTTATCAAAATCAAAGTCAGCGATATAATCATATACAGCACTAAGCCCTAACTCTTCTTCTAATCCTTTGTTTTGCTCTACTCTAGCCTCATTAAACATAAAGTTCTTCTTTAAATCATCAACCATTAACTTAAATTCAGGTTTTTTAACATACTTATAATATATATCAATAATTCTAGTGCAAATTTCTGTGTTAGTATAGCCTTTTTCTTTTTTTTGTAGTTCATATTCGTCTAGCAGTTCTATTACAACTCTCCTAGCATCTAAATCTGTCATAATTCACCTTCTTCACAGCTCTTAATTGTATTATACTATATCATAACAATTATAAAAGCAAATATGTAAAGTAAAAGCAAATAAAAAAAAGCTTTACACCTTTTTTTATTTAAACAACCAATTAAATTCTAATCCCATTATTTTATCAAGTGGTCTACTTAGTTTTTTATGAGTTAATGAAAAACTAAATAGTGTTGGAATTAGAATATATAAACTCATTCTAATAACATTATTATCAATATCATTTAAATAACTATATCCATTAAAATATCTAAATAAAAATATTAGCCAATAATGAAATACGAAAATTTGAAAAGTACGGGCACCATACTTAGTATAAAATGTCTTAACTCTTGGAGTAAGTTGCATAACGGCACCCGTTACTAAGATAACTAAAAAGTACCACGCAAATCTATAAAATGCTCCATATATACCTAACCCCATAGTCTCATAATGATTTCTTGCTGATACTAATGCTCTAAATCTATATAAATTTAATTCAGGGTTCATTAATATTAAAAACAAAGCCGCTATAAACATTAATGATGGTATTCTAAACTTCTTATTCAAAAACTTATCAACATGTTCCCTTTCAACATAAAAACCTGCTAAGAAGAAAGGAAAGAACACTATTACTCTTGATGCTGCAAAAACATCCCTTACAGTATCTGTATAACCTGCTAAAAGTGCTATTATAATTGATATTATTATAGTTGGTACTGGCTTAGTCATTTTAATTAATGGAATAAACATTGTCCATATACACATAGCAAATAAAAACCAACTAACATTAACTACTTGAAATGCATTAAAGTTTAAGTCTCTATCAAAGAAAAAATATCTAGTAAACATAAGCGCATAATTGAAAATCAAATATAAAAGAGCAAAATTGATTACAATCTTAGGATCTCTTTTTTTACTAAAAAGACCTGCAAAAAATATAAAAAGAGGCATATTAAATAAAAACGTAAATATTCTAATTGCCTTTAAAAAATCATGGTTAAATACGTAAGGTGATATAAAATGACCAATAACAACCGAAGTTATTAAGACATATTTTAAATTATCATAAAAATAATGTCTTTTCTTATCATTCATTTTTTTCTCATCAACTGGATAAAACGCTTCCCTAAATTTCTCATAAAAATTATTCATAACTACTCCTTATTAATTAAAAAATGTTCTAATTTTTCTACTTCTTCTTCCCTAAATACTATATCATGCATAATGTCTATTATAGGTATATCTACT
>SKFZ01000018.1 GCA_007117695.1 Bacilli bacterium | reverse complement strand
TAGAATATAATGTTGAGAAAAATGAAAGAGTAGCTAGCTACTTGCTGATTCCTAAAAAAATTAATAGCAAAGCACCAGCGATACTAGCAATACACCAACACGGCGGAAAGTGGGATATAGGTAAATCTGAAGTTGTAGGTTTGAAAGGTGATGTAATGCTTTCTTATGGTGTAGATTTAGTTAAGATGGGATTTGTTGTTCTTGCACCCGACCTATTATGCTTTGAAAGTAGATCTTCTAAAAATTTTAATGAAACTAGAGAAGATTATAAAGCTTATGAAAGATTGAAGTTTTGCGAATGTGTTCAATATGGAAGTTCATTAAAAGCAAAGTATATGCACGATTTAAATGTAGCGGTTGATGTTTTAGAAAGTTTAAATTACGTCAATGAAAATATAGGTGTTTTAGGGCATTCAATGGGTGGACAAGAAAGCGTTTGGATAACTTGGTATGACAATAGAATAAAAGCTTGTGTTTCATCTTGTGGCGTAGGCCTTTATAAGAGTATATTTGAAAATGAAATATTACATAATTTTGCAGCCTATGTACCTAGTTTAGGTCAAATATGTGATATGGATGATATTATTGCGCAAATAGCACCAAAGCCAATACTGTTGCTTAGTGGGTTAGGTGATGGTCATCACTTCCCTTTAGAGGGGATTAAAGGGATAGAGGAAAAAAACAAAATGAATCCGAACTTTAAGTCGATAAAATTTGATGGAGATCACAAGTTTGATGAAAATGAAAAAAATATTGCATATAACTTTTTAAAAGATAATTTGAAATGATTTAAATCAATGCGTTTAGGTGCTTTTTTCTTTTAAAAGAACTAATTAATGGTATAATAAAGTTAACAAATGCTATGTGAGGAGAGTATTATGAAAAAGTATGACTTTATTATTGTTGGAGCAGGTCCATCGGGGATTTTTGCAGCCTATGAACTTAAGAAAAATAATTCAAAATTAAACATATTAATTTTAGAAAAAGGAAAGTCTATTAAAAAAAGAGTTTGTCCTAAGAGAAAGACATATAGTTGTGTTGATTGCTACCCGTGTAACATTACTACTGGTTTTTCTGGAGCTGGTGCATTTTCTGATGGGAAATTAAGTTTAAATGATCACGGTGAAGTTGGAGGCAACTTAATTAACTACATCGGTAAGAAAAATTATGTTAAAACGCTTAAAGAAACCGATGATATTTATTTAAAATTTGGTGCTGATGAAAAAGTTTATGGTAATTCTAGTGATGCTGAAATAGCAGAAATTAAAGAAAAAGCAATTAAGTGTAACTTAAAATTAATAGAAACTGGTGTTAGACATTTGGGTACCGAAAAAGCTTTTGAAATATATAGTAAGATTCAAGAAGAACTTGAAAATTTAGGTGTTGAGATAAAATTTGAATCTCCTGTTAAAGATTTTATCGTTGAAAATGGTGAAGCTTTAGGAGTAGAATGTAAGGATTCTAAATATTATGGAGACAAAATTGTTGCTAGTGTCGGTAGAGAAGGTTGTGCGTGGTTAAACGAAATGTGTGATAGACACAATGTTAATACTGAACCTGGAGTAATTGATATAGGTGTAAGAGTAGAGTGTGATAGTGCTATTACTAAGAAGATAGACGATATAAGTTACGAGAGTAAACTAGTTCACTATACTAAAACATTTGATGATAAAGTTAGAACTTTTTGCTGGAACCCAAGAGGTGAGGTTTCAGAAGAACGTTATGAGGGTAATTTAGCGCTCGCCAATGGCCATAGTTACAAAGAGGAAAAGTATAAAACTAATAACACCAACTTAGCGTTACTTGTTTCAAAAAACTTTACCGAGCCATTTAAAACGCCGATAGATTATGGTGTTCATGTTGCAAGGCTTGCTAATATGCTAGCCGGCGGTAAAGTTTTAGTACAAACTTTTGGAGACTTTAAGAGAGGTAGAAGAACTACTCAAAAAAGGTTAGAGAGAAACATAACTGAGCCGACATTAAAAGATGCAGTTCCGGGAGACTTAAGTTTAGTGCTCCCTTACAGAATTATGCTTGCTATAAAAGAAATGATAGAATCATTGGATAAACTTATGCCAGGGTTTGCATCAGATGGGACATTATTATATGGTGTTGAAGTAAAATTTTACTCAAACAAAATAAAGTTAAATGATAATTTTGAAACTAATGTAAAAAACTTATATGCATTAGGTGATGGTGCTGGAGTTACTAGAGGGTTAATGCAAGCTAGTATGAATGGTATGTATTTTGCTAAGAAAATTGGTGAGTAAGCGGGGCACTATGTTATAATTTTATTTAGAAATGGTGATAATTATGAAAAAATATGTATTTAAGATTGGTCTGTTTTTTCTATTATTGATGACAGCATTATTGCTAAGGCAATTTGGTGTGTTAGATATTTTATATGACTTAGATAGGTTTAGAGATTTATTGCTAAGCTATGGAAACTTAGGTTATGCCATATATATAGTTGCTTATATGATATCTTCAGTATTGATGGTGCCGGCATTTATAGTGACGATCACTAGTGGAATTGTATTTGGTCCCTTTTTAGGGGCTTTTATTGCTTGGATAGGTGCCGTTTTAGGGTCATCACTTGCTTTTTTAACATCAAGATATATAGCTAGAGATCTGATTGTTAAAATTTTCAAGGACAAGGAAGCTTTTAAAAAGATTGAAGAAGGGGTTGCTAAAAATGGGAAAGATTATTTAATTTTCACAAGATTAGTACCAGCGTTTCCATACAATGCTCAAAACTATGCTTATGGAATAACAAACATAAAGTTTAAAGACTATTTTGTTATTTCATCACTTACAATGATACCTATGTGTATAATGTATGCATACATGGCATCAGAAATAGCAAGCAGTGGGGTAACTCTTAAATTGTTTTGGATACTTTTATTTTCTGGGTTAATATTGTTCTTCTTATCACAGGTTCCTAAAATATATGCAAATAAAAAAGGTATTAAATTTAACAAATAGATGAGGTGTTTTATGCAAAACAAAAAAGTAAAAAAGGTGACAAAAAATATAGGTCTAATAATTGCGATAGTATATTTTGTTATATTAGGCACATATAATTTAACTCGTCATGTACGATTTTACAATGAATATTCAAAAATTCAAGGTGAATATATAGAAAAGTGTGAAGGTGAATATTTAAATAATACAGAATATGATGAATTGTGTGATAGGGTTTTAGAAGAAGGACAAATAAATAAGTATGATGTTAGATATGTTTTTTTAGATGCAATTAAGCCCTGTGGCAATTATTTTGTCTTTTTAACTCCGTTCGTTTTGGTTTTTGCAATGTTAACAGATCACAAAATAAAAAAATTAAAAAGAAAAGAAGTGTGCATAAAAGATTTTTTAAAAAGATCATATAAGTATAGCTTGTTAGCACCAATATATGTTATTTCTTTGTTTGTTGCTTCATATATTTATTCTGGTGGTTTTGTAAATGATCAAGTCTTAAATACAACTTGGTATTTAAATTTTATTTCAAATCAAAGCCATTTGTTTTCGACATTTAAAATATTGATGTTTTTTGTTTTAAATGGATTTTTATTTAGTTTGTTTATTTTAGGTATAGCCGAAATTATATTTATTAAAACAAAAAAATTCAATTTAGAATTACTAAGTTTTGTTTGTATATATTTTACTTTAGTTATATTTTTCGAACTGTTTCTAGGTATTTTAGTTAGTTCGTTATTGCGTGATGATTCCATTATATTTTACTTCTCACTTCTAAATTTTTGGAATTTAACTAGTAATTACTCGTTTTTAATAATTCGTAATTTATTTTTGGCGATTTTGCCATTGATAGGCTTGTTTTGCTTGCAAAATAAATAAAATCGTTGCATACCTCAAAACAAAATGATATAATAATTTTAGGTGATAAAGGATATGAAAAAAATAGTTTTTACAACATTAGTTTCACTATTTATTTTAGTGGCACTATCGCTTACTGTATATTTGTTTAACCTAAATAATTATAGTGTTTCACAAATTGGTAAGTACTCATTTTTAATTATTGACGAAAAAATTGCGGAACATGAAAAAGGAGACTTAGTAATAGTAGAGAGAAATCCAAATTCTGAAATAGAAGTTGGCGATGAGATTTTCTTTTATAACACAAGTTCCGAAGAAGAGATTGTTAGTTATGGTAAGGTTAATAAAGCTGAAGAAATTACTGAAACTGAAGCAACTTATACATTAAATAATAATCATTCGATTTCCAGCCAATATGTTATTGGGAAAAATGATACTGCGATTGCAATGTCTAATATGGGAAGTGTGGTAAGCTTTATGAGCTCGAGATGGGGATTTTTATTTCTAATTATATTTCCTGTTTTGATGTTACTAGTTTATCAAATTTACTTATTGATTAAAGAATTAAAAAAAGAAGCGTAGGTTTTAAACAATGAATAGGTCTACACCTTTTTTTGCTTTTTTTGTTTTGGTCGTTTTATTTATGTATATTGTGGGGACATATGCAGTTTTTGAAACGGATGTTGAAGTTCCTGTAGAAATGGAACTTGCAGACTGGCAAATTATGATAAATGGAACAGACGTATCAAACGGTGAAGAAAATTTTGTTATTGATAATATTAATTGGGAAGAAGACCATAATGTTTTACCAGGGAGGGCTGCTCCCGGCCTTGCAGGCTACTTTGAGATTATCATTAATCCAGCCGGCACTCAAGTAGGTATAGAATATGAGCTGTTTTTTGATTTTGGTGATATTACTAATGATATGATTCAATTGGAATCAGTTGTTAATAGTGATGACCAAAATTTAGCAGAGATAGAAGATTATACTTTTTTAGGTGATATATCTGTTGAAGATGTACTTGATGATAAATTTGAAACGATCAGGGTAAATTTAGTTTGGATTCATGATGAAGCTAATAATGATATTGATTCGGAGTATATTTTAGAAAATGAACCTGAAATTAATATTCCTGTTAGCGTTAGAGTGTCGCAACTTGTTGATTAAAGAATAAAAAGAGGTTGGTAATAATGAAGAAAGTCTTAAATAAAAGTCTTTTGTTCTTAGAAATTTTTCTTATTGTTATTATTACGATAACTTTTTTTTTAGTTGCATACAATTTTTTTCAACTTAGAGTTCAAAATAAGGATTATGTAAATTTATTTGGTTATTCTGTATTTGAGGTAGTTAGTAACAGTATGGCCCCTACAATAGAAAAAAAAGATATAATTTTTGTCAAAATAGACTCGGATATAAAAATAGATGATGTTATTACGTATAAATCTGAAGAGGCATTTGTAACACATAGAGTTGTTGAGGAGTCAAGAGACCAATATATAACTCGTGGTGACGCAAATAACTCTAAAGATGTACCAATAGAAAAAGAAAACGTAGTGGGAAAAGTAGTTTTTGTAGCATCTGGATTAGGTGTTTGGAGACAAGTTTTAATGTCCCCGCCGGTATTGATTTCAATTGTAGTAACTGTGGGGATTTTGAACCTTTTGCTTGCTAAAAACCCTGAAAATATAGCGCATGTTAAATTTAATAAAAAATGCAAAGATTTTAGAATTTCTAGAGAAAACTTAATTGAGGAATGTGGTGATAATCTTGACCGCTAGTATAAAAGTTAGCTTTTTCAAAGTTTTTCTATTGTTTATTTCGTTGTTAATACTACTTTTCATGTTTCCATACACATACTCAAGATATGAGACTTTCACTGCATCAGAAGTTCAATCTCCTGTTGCATACTATGTTTTAGATACTAGTTATACACATGATAACGTTAGACTTCATGATTTAGTTCCATCAAATTCACCATATGTTTTTAATTTCTCGATTTCTAATAATGATGGCGAAAGAAAGCTGGAGACTGTGATGGAGTATGATTTAACAATCAAGTCTACAACTAATTTGCCATTAGTTTATGAACTTTATATGAATGAAGATTACGAGTCGCCTGAAGCAACCCCGATCGCAACAGAAGTAGTGGAACAAGATGAACATGGGACTTATTTTAGAATGTTTGAAACGCCTACTGAATATTTTAATTATTTTTATGATGAAACAAATGAATATACATTAGTAATATATTTTCCTTTAGAATATATATCATACAGTTATCAAAATATGATTGAAAGTATTGAGATAACTATTGATTCAAGACAAGTTATGGATTCAAAATTAACTGTTACAGAAGGTAGAGTTCTCCACTTAGATGCTTCATCGATTTCTGGATTGTCTGATCAAGACTATGTTTCAATATGGAGTGATTTATCAGGTAAAGGTAATGATGCAATGCAGTCCACACCAAGTGAAAGACCCGTTTATCGAACAAACCAGATGAACGGACTTCCAGTAGTTCGCTATGATGGAGGTAGTGATTTGTCTATTTTGGATGATGATTCACTTAGAATTAACCCCGAAATAACCATTTTTGCAGTAGTAAACTTAGAGTCTAGAACGACTGGGACTGGCAGCATTAGAACTATAACTTCCAAGGAAAGTGGCCACACTAATAGAAATTGGTGGTTAGTCCAATGGGATAATAAATGGGCGTTTAGACAAAGCAGCATGGGCACTAGCACGGTTGAAAGTGATTCAGATGCTTCGACAGAACCAACTATGATAACGGTAAGTGGTGATGGTAGTACTATGAATATGTTTGTTGATGGAATAGAACAAGCATCAAGTGTTAATTATAGTAGTTTAGCTACTCAAGATTCTTCTGTTGGAATAGGTAGACAAGCTGACACAACTGCTAGAAACTGGGTCGGTGATATTGCTGAAATAATCATATATGAAACATCACTTTTGGAAGGTGAACGGAAAATAGTAGAAAATTATTTAGGCGAAAAATGGTTAGGGTGGTAATTTTTACACAAAACCATTTTTTTGTGTCTTAGAAAGCCTTTCTAGATTAAAAAAAATTGTATTAATGTGTAAACATGGTAAAAAAAATATTGTAAAAAAAAAATCAGTATGATATCATTAAGTCAATGATATGGAAGACCATATTGTTGTGGAAGGAGGAAATATGAAAACAAAACAAAAAAGAAGGGTCTTGTTGTTACTTACAATGTTGTTCTCGACAGCTGTATTCTTATCGACTGCAACTTATGCATGGTTTACTGCGAATAGAACAGTATCTATTAGTTCTATTCAAGTTAACGTAGAGGCACAAGGTGGTATTCAAGTGTCAGCCGACGGTATTAGCTGGAGGTCAATTATTGATGTTGAAGAACTAAGAGACATTGCTGACACATATGAATCGAGTGTTAATCAAATACCAGAAGTTTTAGAACCTGTTTCTACAATTGGTAATATGAACGAAGAAGGCCGTATGGAAATGTTTTATGGTGTAGTTGAAACAAATACTGGTGGTAACTACATTTTAACTACAACACAATTTGAAGAAACAAGAAATAATCCAAATGGTAGATTCATTGCATTTGATTTATTCTTTAGATTAGATGGTAGTGCACCAGAACAATTGTATTTAACACCTAATTCAGGAGTTTCTACACCAGATGCAACTGATACAGGTATAAAAAATGCAACTCGTGTAGCATTTGTTAATTTAGGAACAACTGCTATAGGTAGCTCAACAAATGACATTCAATCATTGAATGCAGGTGAAGGCGCTAGTGTATACATTTGGGAACCTAACTATAATTCTCATACAGCAGCAGCTATAGCTCATGCAAGTAACACATATGGACTTACAGTTGATGGTGTTAGTGCAGTGCCATACTCTGGTGTACATTCAGAAATAACTACAGAAGATGATGTTTTAGTTGGAGATGCAACTGAAGCTAATTATTCACAGTTTTTCACAGATGTAACGCCTGATTATTTAACTGAAGAAGATTTCTCAGATTATGTACCTGTTTTCAACTTAAGCGAAGGAATTACTAAGATGAGACTTTACTTATGGATTGAAGGACAAGATATAGATACTGAAAATACTGCTTCAGGCGGTAATGCAATATTTGATATTCAATTAACTATAGATCCAGCTTAAATAAGCAATTAAAAAACAACCAACTTCGGTTGTTTTTTGTTTTGAATGAAGCTTTTATTTAGTTGCAAAAAAAAGGTTTTATATGATATACTAAAAATGGTGAAACAATGATAAAAAAAAGGTGGATTTCTATCATCATTACTTATATAGTTTTAGTTAGTATGCTAGTGGCATATTTTTTAACTTTTGTCGGATTTGGTGTATCAAATTTTGGGAATAAGGTTGTTTTTGTAGCAAATGAAAACCATCCTTATGAAAACCATTCTCTAATAATTGCGGATATAAATAAAAAAAATATAGAAGTTAGTGATTACATTTTGTTTTTTAATAGCTATAATGCTTCTAATGAAATTTTGCATGCAAAAGTTTTAGAAGTTATAGAAGTGAGCAAAAATGAAACAACGTATTTTCTTGATAATAATAAATATTTATCTAGTAGTTACGTGATAGCGAACTCAGATGATGTAAGAGAAATAACTAAAATTGGAAATTGTATTAGAATACTTACAAGTGGGCCGGTATATTTCACATTTTTAGTATTACCACTTTTCGTGTTTTGGTTATATATTGTTAAAAAGACAAAGATTTCATTCAAAAAAGAGGTGAAATCAGATGATTGAAAAAATA
Organism: Bacilli bacterium; assembly: GCA_007117695.1. Classification (GTDB taxonomy): domain Bacteria; phylum Bacillota_I; class Bacilli_A; order RF39; family UBA660; genus CSBR16-113R1. The sequence continues at coordinate 24,761 of SKFZ01000018.1, read as the reverse complement.
AAAAAAATGAACACAGTATTAATTTTTTTGATTTTAATAAGTATTGTTGTTATTTCGACATTAGGTAGATTTGTATATGTGGAGATCAGAGATAGTTTCTTTGTGACACAAAACTTCTTTTTCCAAAGTGATAAGTTAACCGAAAGTCATGCCCATTATCAAATTAACGATTACAATGGTGTTGACTCCTATGATATTATTATTAATTTAAATACATTAGATAATAATATGTTAAAAACAACAACTGACGTGGATTATGATGTAACATACTCATGTTCATCAAATGCAAATTGTAGTGTTAGTAAATCAGAGGGTACTATTTATAGCTCTAATAGCACTGATTATTTTATTGCGACCGTTGCTCCAAATGTTACTTTGCAGGATCAAGATACTATTTCTATTGAAGTGGCGGTTAAGTCAACTTCACCGTATGAAAAAGAACTTAGTGCAGAATTTGTTTTGCAAGTGGGCCATTATGGATTGTCACATAGAATAGATGATGGAGTTGGTGATCCTTATTTAGAGTTAAGTGTTACTAATACTTTAGATTACTATACTGTTTTAGAACCGTTTGAAAGTTATGATATATATGATACTATAGACATCCAAACTTATTTAGGTTTAAGTGAAGAAAATAAACAAAAGTGTGCATCTTCTATTGTTGAGTTTAGTTTCGATCCAAACGTACTTAGATTAAATATGACTAGTGATATTTATATTGAGTCTTTAAGAATAGAAACCGAGACAATAGATGGTCATGAATACATTAACTTTATTTCGTTTAAAATAGATGCAATTTCAAGTGTTAGAACTAAATTTTATAAAGTTGATGATCAAAATGATCATACTTATCCATTTGTTAATGAAGATTCAATAGTTGAAGTAACATATTCTTTAAATGATCAAGTTACTGAACCAACTGTACCGACAAGTGGAATGGTTCTTCATTTAGATAGTTATGCTATTTCGGGTTTAAGTGATGGAGACCCAATTAATGATTGGCCAGATTTATCATCTCATGAAAATGATGCGTTTCAAACAATAGGCGGAAGAGTTCCAACATATAAAATGGAGGATAAACCATTTGTTCGATTTAATGAAGATTATTTCGAAACTTCTTTGAATACTGAGGTTAATAATTTTCATGCGGTTTCCAGCAATTTTTGGAGCTTATCACTTGTGTTTAGACATACCGGAGAGGATGGTATTATCGCCGGAGCAGCAGGTGGTATTGGAGGAGCAACAACTTTTGCTATTTACATGCAAAACAATGATGTTCGAGTACGATTAAGAGGAAACACTAATGGGGCTTTGCAAACCGTTGGTTCAAATATTCCTCAAGGTACATGGCATCACATATTAGTCACATGGGATGGAAGCGTGGCGAGAGGCTACTTAAATGGTGGTTCTAGTGTGACTTTGCCTGTTGGCACCTCTGGAAATCAAGGAGAAAATTATTATATTGGTAGTTCACGTAATAATTTAGCTAATTATCCTTATTTTACTGGTGATGTTGCAGAAAATATAGTATATAACTCAGTTCTGTCAACTGAGGAACGTAATCAGTTAGAACAATATATTAGTGGAAAATGGCTTGATTAAAGAAGCAGCTTTTAAAAAAAGGAGAAAAGGTAACAGATTTGTTATCTTTTTTCATTGTGTCAAACGCCATATTTGTTGCACATTAATTAAATAATATGATATACTTATAAAGTAAAGATATGAGTGAAATAAAGTGATTTTACGTTTGGAAAAAAAAATAAAAAAACACTTTAAACATTAAAACTTATTTGTATAAAAGTATAAATTGTCAAGAATATAAGGGGGATCATATGAAACATAATTTGGTGGATGAATATATAATTTTTTCAAAAAGCTGCTTAAATAAATACGCCGTTACTATTATGGCGAAACATTTTAATCAAGATATTTTTGATCAGCTTTTAAAAACTTATGTAGATATCAGATATTATAATATTGGATTGAAAGAGTATGAAGATTTTCAAAACAATATTGGGTTAACAATGGTCAACAAGTTTGAGGAAATGAAAGAAGAATGTGAAAATTTTGATATTTTAAAAAAGACATTTTCTATGTTTAAATTTTTACTGTATTTTGACGCCGTTAAGGAATGTGATTCGGTTCAATTAGTTATTAATCAGCTTGAAGATTTTAGAGAAAAAGAGTTAGGTATTATCAAAAGCAAAAAATTTAAAGATAAAATATTTGAAATGGTAAAAGAAGACTTATTAAAGAAAAAAACATTTATTGACTCTACAATTTGTAAAAATTTCAGCATTGAATTTTATTTGGTTAATAATGATGGACTTTATAATACTCAACTAAACCATAACCTAAAGTTCCCTAAATTATATAATGATAGTGCTATAAATAAAGTTTTTACATCAAAAGATATAAAAGAAGACAGTCATTTAGTAGAGTACAATTTAGTTTCATCAAGGGTGTTGCTAGACGTTATAAAAGGAGAATTCAAGAAAAAGTACTTAGTTAATTACTCTATTGGATTAAATAATAAAAAAGTTAAGCAAAGTGAAATATTAGGTATTATTAGTAATGACATTTGTAAAGAAAAGGTTATTTTAAAAATAAAATTTTCAGAATTTATTAAAGATCGTGAAAGTTATTACACAAATATGAGATTAGGTTACAAGTATGCGGTTATAATAGATGAGGCATTTACGATGTCTGATGTGAATATAGAACTTTTAAACGTTTTTAGATTTATTTTGGTTAGTTCACAATCTATTTATTACCCGAAAATTAAAGACAGAAAAAACGTTGTTGTTTTAAGATAGCGCCTTAGATAGGAGAGAAATATGCAAGCATTTTTAAGATTTTTATATGATTTTTTAGCAGTGTTTTTCAGCGGTGTTTTTTTTATAATCCGCTCGATTGGCGAAGGTATCGTCAAAATTTTTGATATTGCTTCATATAGAAGTGTTATAGATTACTATAAACAAGACTTCACTGGTACAGAGTGGATTTTTGTTGGTTTAACTATTGCTGTTTTTCTAATATTAGCAATTTTAATAGGGCTACTAGTATATTTTCTGATAAGAAAATATATTAGATTTAGGGCAAGTTTAGTTGAGCAAGAAGAATTGTTAGAAGAAGTTACTAAACTTAATTCTGAAGTTGTTAAGTTGATGAAAGAAAAAGAAAATATACTTTCTATGAAGGTTTCCCAATTAGGGTTAAAGCCGGGTGAAAAAGTGAATGTTGATAATCTTGATGAAGACGGGGAAGAAGTTGAAGATTTAAGTGATGATCATAGATTTTCTAAACTTCATGTTCTTGATCAACAATATGCTAATTATACCAAAGAAAATTTTGGGAATGATTTCACGTTGCCAGAATTAGTGGATATGTTTAGAAATTTTGCAGCATCGCAATTAGGCCTTTATTATCGTGAAGATATGATTAGACTATTTATAGCAGCGCTTTCTTCAACAAGAATGATTATATTACAAGGTATTTCTGGTACTGGTAAAACTTCCTTAGCATATGCATGGGGAAAATTTTTGAAAAATGATTCGTGTATTGCATCAGTTCAGCCATCTTGGCGTGATAGAACCGAGCTTTTTGGTTATTTTAACGAATTTACTAAGAAGTTTAATGAGACTGACGTGCTTAAAGAAATTTATAAAGCAGGATACACAGATGAAATATACACAGTAATACTTGATGAGATGAACATTTCCAGAGTTGAATATTATTTCGCTGAGATGTTATCGATACTTGAGATGCCAGATAAAGATGAATGGATTGTTGAACTTGTTTCAAGTGAGTGGGATACAGATCCTAAGTATATAAAAAATGGTAAATTAAAAATTGCACCTAATGTTTGGTATATCGGAACAATCAATAATGATGATTCAACATTTATGGTTACTGATAAAGTTTATGACCGTGCTATGCCGATTGATATTAACGAAAAAGGTCAAGTTTTTGAGGCGAAAGACATAGAAGCACAGGATATTAATTTTTCTTATGTTGAAAAGTTATTTGGTGAAGCTGTTGAGAAGTATGCAGTATCGCAAGAAACTTTAGATAAATTAGAAATAATGGATGATTATGTAATTAAACATTTTAGGATTGCCTTTGGTAACCGTATTGTTGCACATCTTAGAAAATTTGTCCCAGTCTATGTAGCATGCGGTGGGAAAGAAATTGATGGTGTTGATTATTTTGTTGCAAGAAAGATACTTAGAAAATTTGAGCAATTAAATATTTCATACATCAGAGATGAAGTTGATGGATATATTGAGTTTTTAAATGAAACTTTTGGAGAAAACCAGATGAAAGAGTCAATTGAGTATTTATTAAGACTCAAGAAAAATGTTTAATAGTTAAATAAAGAAGGGGTGCCTAATGAAGGATTTAAAAGTATTAGATGTATATAATAATACTGATGAAGCAAAAGTTGATTCTTTTGCTAAGTCTTTGGATTCTTCGTTAGAAGTTATCCATGACTATGATGAATATTCATATGATGACGAATGGGTTAAACTCTTTGAAGAAGGTGTAGTATACATAGATAATATACTAAGAAATCCAAATAGATTTATTGCTAACGAGGAAGAAGTTGTAAAAATTGAGTTGGCAAGAAGAATCACTGTAGAGAGTATAAAACATTTATCAAAAAATACAAATTTTATTCAAGACTTTGATGAGGAAACAGGTGATGTTAGACCATCTAAAATTTTGAATATTAACAAAGAAGAAAATTTCAATACATACGAAAACAGGTTTATATATAGTTTGATTGTAAATATGGATATGTATTTAAATACGCAGAAAAGGTTTATAAATTTAGATGCAGATAATAGAAACAAAAAGAACATGAGTTATACTGGATCAAGTAAATTTGATGGAGAAGAAGTTAATGTTTCTGTTAATTTTGAAGCTAATCAAGACAATAGACAAAAAAAAGATAGTGAATTAGCAAATTTAGCTGTTAGAATTAAAAAAATTGAAGATTATATTATGGAATTTAAAAGTTCCAATCTGTTCCAAACTTTAAAAAAGCTAAATGTGGCACAAGTTCAATCACCTATTAAGAGAACTAATGTTATTTTGAAAAATGTAAATTTTCAGTATGCTGTTAAGCTCTGGAATTACATGCAAAACAATGTTTCTGATATGTCAAAAACTAACAAAGGGAAAGATGTTTTGAAAGATGATGTTGGATTAAAGGAGATGATTGATGAAACTTTTATGCTCAATTACTTAGTAGTTAATTCAATGAATCAAAAAGAAATGAGTCCTGAAAGAGCGAAGGTTGTTACAAAAAAAATAGTTACCAATTTGGTTCAAAAAGTAGTTTCTACTAATAACAACATAACCAAAGAAGAGTTGAGTGATTTAGTTGAAAAAGAATTTGTTGTTATTAGCAATAAAGACCTGGCTGATGAGGATTCAATTAAAAAAGTATTTAAGACAGCTATTAATAATTATGTTGAAAGTATAAAAGAATTAAATTTAATTGAAGATGAAAACGAAGAGAGTGGAGATGACGTCAGTGAACAATAAGTTTTTTAAAATAATTACCGCGGTATTTAAAGTTGCGGTAGTATTACTAGTAGTGTTTATTGTTAGTGTTATTCTTATTCAAAGAATTTTTGATAATAATGTAACTATTGGTGGATATAGAATATTTACAATAATTACTGGTAGTATGGAACCAGAATATAAAGTTTTAGATGTGATTGTATCTAAAGAGAGGTCACCAGAAAATATAGAAGTTGGCGATGATGTTGTTTATTTAGGTGAAGAAGGCGGATTTGAAAACAAGGTTGTTACTCATAGAGTCATAAAAATTGATGATTCAGGTGATGAGCTTATTTTCCATACACAAGGAATAGCCAATCATCAAGAAGACCCGCCGATCACGAGTGATCAAGTTTACGGGGTAGTTCTTTTTAAAAGTCACACTTTGAGTTTTATTAGCAAGGTGGTAAGCCATCCTATTGGATTTATGTTTTTGGTTATGGTTCCTTTAGCTATTTTAATTGTATCTGAGGTAATGTATAAAATTGATGAAAAAGATTAGGTGATAATATGAAAAACATTTTCGACAAGCCTAAATTAGCTAAAAATGCGATAAGAATAAACTTGATTTTAGTGACTGCTATAATCTTGTCTTTTAATAGTTTTGCATGGTTTGTGTATTCTTCAAGAGTGTCTACTGGAATAACTACAAGCGTTAAAGCATGGAGGATAGATTTTCAGTATGGTGACAATGAAGTAACTGAAGTTATAGAAATAGAAATAGATTCTTTGTATCCCGGGATGGAGGATTATGATAATACAATAAATGTTTTGAACCACGGTGAAACAGAAGCATCCCTTAGTTTTGAAGTTTCTAGATTTAAAATTTTAGGTGATGAATATGACACAGAGGAGTATACATCTGAGCAATTAATTACAATGCTAGAAGAAAATTATCCTTTTAATGTTGAGTTTTCAGTTACAAATCCAACTTTAGACCCTGATTTAGGAACATCAGACTTCAACATTTATATCACATGGCCATTTGAGTCAGGTGATGATGAATTAGATACTTATTGGGGATATCAAGCATACTTATATAACGACGAAAATCCTGGCGAACCAGGATTTGAAATAAATCTTAAATTAAAAGCTATTCAAGTTGAAAGCTAATCGGTTAATTGCGTGAAGTTGATGTTTATATCTAACTTCGCGTTTTCTTGTGAAAGGGCTGCTAAAGTATCTGCAGCATTGTCCATTGTCCTATTTTCTGAATCATCCCAAGTCACAAATACTCTGATGTTTCTTGTTTTGTCGGTATCATCGAATAGTATAGTTTCAGTTATGTCTTCTAAAGAACCATCAACATCTATTATCGGGCCGCCATCGACTGTGTAACCTATTATTTTTAAATCATCTACACTACTAGTTTCGTTTATCTCGGATGAAATTGTGTAATCAAACGATACATCTACCTCGCTACAATCTATTAGTAAGTCGAAGTATCCTACAGCATTAGGAGCTATTACACCGTCAGCAACATGAGAGTTACCACTAAAAAATGGAGTTAGCGTGTTTGTAATATATTGATTTGACATGATGTCTTGTTCATTAACTACGATTTTCCATCTTGCAATGGACATATTTGTAGTTCCAACGGCTTCCGTTTTATATTTGGCAAAGGTACTTTGTATAAGGGAAAACATAATTAAAACAGAAACTAAAAAAGTCAATACTTTAAATCTTTGAAATCTATTCATAGTATTCTCCCCCCCTATAATATAAATTATATAGGAATAGATTGTTTGCTTCAATTAAAATAGGGGCCAGTTTACACTATTTTATACTAAAAACATGTGTTCCTATCACATGTTTTTTTATATTGTTAACTAAAAGTATTAGTATTGAACGAAACTATTAAAAATGGTAAAATTAAGTAATAGGATTATATGAGAAAGGAGAGTTATAATATGGAAAATAAGAAAGTTAAAAAAACCGCTTCTAAAATTAACAGACGTGAATATATTATTAAGCGAATTACAATAGCTATTATTGCTATTTTGGCGCTTATAACTTTATTATTTTTGGTTTTGGCTCTCGCTTATAGTGGTGGAGGGTTCTCAATCACTTTAGACCCTAGATTTTCGCAAGAAAGCGGAATAATAATGTATGAAAACGAAGAAACAAAAGATAGCAGGCTTAGATTGCAAGCTGAAGAACTTGAAACTATGGATAATATTTCCATAAATTGGCTTCCAAGAGATATACACGAACATCCTGGAGGACCTCACAATGGAAAAAATTATATTGCGCACACTTTTTATATTGAAAATACCGGCAGCGCTATTGTTGAATATTGGTATCAGATTAATTTTGAAAGAGTTACTAGGAATGTAGATGAAGCTATTAGAATAATGATTATAAAAAATAATGAAAGAGAAGTTTACGCTAAAATAAACAGTGTTACGGGAGAAGAAGAACCAGGAACCGTTGCTTTTTTCTCAGAAGAAATTCCGGTTTTGGAACAAAGGGAAAATATGCAGCCAAATGATATAGATAAAATAACTTTAGTAATATGGATTGAAGGAGATGACCCTGACTGTGTAGATAACATAATAGGTGGAGAAATAAAAGCGCATATGAAAATAATTGAAGGGACTCAATTGATTGATGAAGAATAAAGTGAAAATGAATAGACAATATGTTTTGCTTTTTTGGACCCTAGTTACTTCAATACTTTTAACGATGAGCTCATATGCGTGGTTTTCAGCTAATAGAATTTTAGGATTTAGAACTTTTAACTTACATGTAGCATCAAAAGGTGGTATTCATATTTCAACTGATGCGGTTGAGTGGAAAACGGTGTTGGCACTAAGTGACGTTATAAATGCTAGAAGTACATATCCAAATAGTTTGAATCAAATCCCAAGTTCATTGGAACCGGTATCTACTTCAGGTAGAGTTGATGATGGATTACTTAGATTATTTCATGGTGTAGCGGACGTTAATGATTCCTCTTCGGAATTTTATTTAACAGCTACTAGGGTTATAGAAGAAGAAGGTTTTGGGGATGATTCAGATGGAAAATTTGTAGCTTTTGATTTTTTCTTAAAAAATCATTATGAAAAAACTTTATTTTTAACACCAGAGTCAAGTATAGAACACATGACTGATAGAAGTACTGGCATAGAAAATGCTTTTAGAGTTGCATTTTTACATTTAGGTACTTTGCCAGTAGATTCAAATGTTAGACAAATACAAAATTTAAGAAACTCAAATAGAGCAATAATATGGGAACCTAATTACGATGTTCATACGGAATTTGGGGTTAGAAATGCAAGAGAAGTATATAATATAGAAACAAGTCAAACAGGTGCTGCAAGAATACCTTATGATGGTATTATAAGTGAAATTAATAGTAGGGATAATGTTCTTATTAGAAATGCAAATAGCAGAACTCACCCTAATTTATTTGAAAGAGTTAATGTTGATATTGCAACTAGAAGAAATTTCACGACGCTGCAAGAAATTGTTAGATTACAACCAGGGATTTCTAAAATAAGAGTTTACATTTGGATCGAGGGTCAGGATGTAGACTGCGAGGATAATGCAAATGTTGGAGAAATTTCAATAGATTTACAAATGTCTGTAGAACAAAGACAAGAATAAGGAGGTAGTAGCTTGAAAAAAAACTTACAAAAAAATTATAAAAGAATAATTTCAATATCGTTTTTGTTTTTTGTGTTTTTGTTCACAGCTATTACCTTTGTAATAACGTTTGGGCAAGACCCACAAAACTTTTTGAACTATGACAACGATAAATTAAGTGGTGTTGTTGAAAACGTTGTTCATATAAACGATTTAGATGCGAACTATTATTACTATAAAGGTTTAAATTATACAGAAAGCTCTACTGGTACTTTACCTTCTGGAGAAAATCAAAACCTTTATACAGATGATCAATTAGTAGAAGTTGAAATCGTTTATAGTTCAGAGGACCTCAACTTTGGAGAAGTAGGCTATGTTTCTTTAACGGAACTCCAAGATACTTTTATATATTATAAAATACTACCTATACAAAGTGGTCCAAATGGTGATTACGTAGAAATCGAATTAATAGAAAACCCATTTACAAACCGTCCTGAAGATAAAGGATTTAATGGTTGGACAACTGAGAATAACAACGTAGAATTTACTTTTGATAAAGATTATTATATAAGATCTGCAAGAGTCCCAGTATCTTATGATGGAGATGTTGCAGAAAAAGTTGAAATAGAGTTTAATGCTTCATGGGTTGCGGCTAGAATTTCTGAAGTTAATGGTGGAAACGGTTGGGCTTCCGCATTCAATGATCTAGCTGATTATGGTATGCAATATCTAGAAACTTACTCTATTGAACATTTGCCGTTGGATATGACAGGGTACTTTACTCAAACTATTTTAGGATGGAACGGTCAATGTAATGGCATGTATGACGCAAATGGTAATCTTCAAACAGGTAACTGTCGTTGTCGTGATTGGGGAGGTTGTACATATTATGAGCTTGTTGAAAGTGAATACTATGATGAAAATATTACTTATTATGAATTAAATGGTTCAATGCAAGTGGTAGACCCCTCAGGGTTACCTTTTGAAACAGAAGAAGCATTTTTTAACGATTATAATGATGATTCTTTGATGACTGGTCTTTTTAGAATTGTTACAATTCCTAACTCGGGTTCCTTAGCAGGCTTTTATACTGAAGATGGTGAATATTTATCATCAGGGACTTGTAATAGTGCAGGGGGTTGTGATAGGTACGAACTGATAGGTTATAGGAATGATGAAGACGAACTTGAAACACTAGATAGAGAAGAAGATTATTATTATTTATCTACAAGAGACACAAATATAATTGTAATGACAGGAAATAGAAGTGATGCGTGGAGTTCAAGTGAAGATAAACCGTTTACCCTAACAGGCATTCATAACGGAACTAACCATAATGCAACTTGGTCAACAAATGTAGTTGTTAGAGCTTTTAATGATACTAATATTGAGAATATCAATGCGCTTACTAGTCAGTCACAAAACAACTCTGATCCACCAACTGGAACAGGTACGATTAGAACATTTTATGGAAATTGGCAAAATGTTAGACTTGGAAGAGGAATTCAAAGCGGAAACAACGCGACTTTCCAGACCGTTTTAGGTGGCAATAACAATGCTACTGGTAGTTCAGGGAATATAACAAAATATAGATTAATTATAGAATCTGGTAATTATAGTACATTTTCTATAGGTAATGGCGGAGGAACTGCTACTAATCACTTAGAAGCTAGAGCTATATATGGTAATGATTATGATAAAGTTACTAATAATAATGATAATCTTGATTTGAATTATTGTGCTTCTGGAAGTTGGGGAGGTAATGTATATGCCTCATCAAATACTGGAATAATATTTGATCTTGTAGTAAAAAGCGGTAGTTATGGTAGTAGTCAATTTGACTATACAACCGGGATATATGTAGGTGGTCGACGAGGTGGAACACACTATGCTGCTCGAAGAGTAAAAGTAGAGGGTGGTTGGATTTACAACCTTATAGGCGGTCCCTTAACTGCATCTAATAGAGGGAATCTTAATGATTCATATATTAATGTTGTAGGTGGAGAAATAGATGCTATTACAGGTGGTGCTGGAAGAAGTGCTACTTACGGACATAGAATTATTCAAGTTACAGGTGGTCAAATAAATTATGCAATATTTGGAGGAAGTAACGGTGTTGAAGGTTCAGGGTCTGATGGTACTGTTATTGGAGATTCTTTCATATATTTAGGTGGTTATGGAGTTGTTGGAGATCCTAATTTAGTATCTTCATCCAGTACTATTTACGGAGCTGAAGCAGGGTCTGTTTTTGGCATTGGGAATGGCCGTTCAGGTTTTTCATCGATTGGATCAATGGTAAACTCTAATATAATAATAGATGGAAATGCAGTTGTTAATAACAATGTATATGGTGGTGGAAACTTTGGTGCAACGGGGATTTCATCAACATCGTCAACTACTAATTCGAATATAACAGTCTTAAATGGTAGTGTTTTAGGTTCTATATATGGTGGTGGAAATAATAACGGGGCTGGTAATACTTCAGTTGATGCTACGATCAATATGGTGCTTAATGGTGGAAGTGTATCAGGCTCAGTATATGGTGGTAGTAATGTTTCAGGTACCATATACGGTGATGTAAATATTGATGTTATTAGTGGGTTGATTGAAGAATCAGTATACGGCGGTGGCCGTGGTGGTTATGTTGACTCATCTAATCAAGGAACATATGTTAGAAACAATATTGAAGTAAATGTCGGAAACGAAAGTACGGGTCCTGAAATATTAGGAGATGTGTATGGTGGAAGTGCTTATGGTACTGTTAATTCAACATCAAATAGCCCTTCATTTTCTTCTGACATAATTAATGTAAATATTAATAATGGACAAATAAGTGGTTCTATATATGGTGGTGCAAAAGGAGATGCTTCACATCATCCATATGTTGCAGGACGTACTTATTTAACTATAAATGGTGGAGAGATGTCTTCTGTATTTGGTGCAAATGATTTATCTGGTGAAGTATTAGGTGGTCCAACAATACATTTAAACAATGGAATAGTTGATAATGTATATGGTGGAGGAAATCAAGTTGGATCATCAGCAACTAATATATACTTGGATGGTTCAACTGTTAATAGTATACATGGTGGTTCAAACCTTAGTGGTGACGTGCCTTCATCAAATATATATTTAATAAGTGGAACCTCTGATAATGTGTATGGTGGAAATAATATAGGTGGGAAAACATCAACTACAAATATTGCCCTTGAAGGTGCAACGATTCAAAATATTTTTGGAGGCGGAAATCAAGCTGATGTTGATACTACTAACATTAATTTAACTAGTGGAAGTGCTACGAATGTATATGGTGGAGGAGCTGAGGCAAGCGTAATGGTTTCTTCTAATGTAATTCTAAATGGTGGATCAATAACAAACATATATGGAGGATCAAATTTAAGTGGGGATATCCCAGTTTCTAATATTACTTTAGTCGAAGGGACTGCTGATAATGTATATGGTGGAAACAATATAGGTGGAAAAACTAACGAAACTAATATTGAGACTACCGCAGTTTCAGGAGAAGCATCTTTACCAGAAGATGAAAATATTGCATACATTTACAATCCGTCTGCCCCAGATCTTCCAAATAATACTACGCCATGTGAAGTTGAAGGTATGGAGTTTACCCATATTACAGATAAAAGAAATGGTACAACATATCCGGTAACACAAATAAATAATCAATGTTTTATGGCTAGTAATTTAAACTATACTGGAAATGGCTGTTTATCAAATAGTTGGACAACTGGAGCTCCGTACAATGCATGTAGAAGTCATTCAACACCTTATGGAACACAAATTACATACCAATGGGCGGCCGCAATGAATGGCCAATCAGGAGAAAATTCAAGAGGTTTGTGTCCTGTTGATTGGTACATACCAAGTGATGATGGTTATAAAGAGTTGGAGGCGGCGTTAGGTATGTCTCAAGGAGATATTGATTCTACTGGTTATCGTGGAAGCGGTCAAGGAACAATGATAAAGGATGATCAAAACTGGAATGGTACTAATGATTATGGATTTTCAGCGCTGCCAACTGGATATCAGAGTACTACAGGTGCTACGACTGGTGTTGATGCTTTTGCCCTTTGGTGGACGTCTTCGCAATCAGGTAGTGATGCTTGGGGACGTTATATGCATGATACTAATGCAAATATAAATAGGAGTACTTTATCACAAGCATTTGGTTTTGCAATTCGTTGTGTTCAAGGAACATTTACAGGTGAAATGCCAATACCAGAGGAAGGTGAAGGTCCAACCATTGGTACTATATATGGTGGTGGAAATCAAGCTACAGTTGATAATACGAGTATAAATTTAAATGCCGGAGTAGTTACTACTGTATTTGGTGGTGGAGCCGAAGCAGATGTGTTGGAAGCATCAAATATAGTTTTAAATGATACAGATGTAACTACTATATATGGAGGGTCAAACTTAAGTGGTAACATTCCAGAGGCCAACATAACTATTAATAATGGTAGTGTTGAAACCATTTATGGTGGAAATAATGCTGGTGGGAAAACTAGTGAGACTAACATCAGCTTAAACAGTGGTAGTGCAAGCACCATATATGGTGGTGGTAATTTAGCCGAAGTCGACATTACAAACATAAGCTTAAACAGTGGTAGTATAAACAATGTGTATGGTGGAGGAGCTGAAGCAGATGTTTTAGTTTCAACTAACATAAATTTAAATGGACCTAGTTTAAGTAATATATATGGAGGATCAAACTTAGATGGCAATATACATGAATCAAATATTATATTAAGCAGTGGTAGTTCAACAAATGTATATGGAGGAAATAATTTAGGTGGTCAAACAACAACTACGAACATAGAAGTTTTAAGCGGTAATTATACTAATATATACGGCGGAGGAAATGAAGCTGATACTGGAGTGTCTAATATAGACATAAACCTAAGTTCAGGAGTCATTGATTATATATACGGCGGAGGAAACCAAGCCGGTGTTGGTGAGACAAATGTAGATGTATTTAGTGGATCAATTGGTACTATATATGGTGGCTCAAACCAATCTGGAGTTGTATCATCGTCAAATGTATTAGTAGATGGTTCAAGTGTTACATTAGGTGATATATATGGTGGAAACAATTTAGGTGGCCAAACCGGAGAAACTAATGTGGAGTTGAGATTAGGTGAAGTTCAAAACGTATATGGTGGAGGAAATCAAGCCGAAGTTACTAATGACACAAACTTATTGATTAATGAAACAACTGTTAACGAATATGTATATGGTGGAGGAAATGAAGCTATTGTAGGTGACAGCACCATTGTTAGAATAGTTGATGCCCACATAGGAGCAAGCGTGTATGCTGGTGGTAATGGTCAAACTGCGATTGTTGAAGGAGATACCACACTTAATGTTGAAGGTTCAACCTTTGTTCAAGAACACGTATTTGGTGGTGGGAATGCTGCTGCAACAGGGACCCAAACATATAATAATTCTAAAGGAACTTTAAATATTTCAGGTGCTACAATATTAGGTAATGTATATGGCGGTGCTAATACATCAGTACTTTATGGAACAACCGAAATTAATATAGGTTTTGGCATATTTGAAGAAACATTAGAAGAAGCAGAAATATTGATTGAAGGAACTGTATTTGGTGGTGGTGAAGCTAATGCCGAAGGGTCTGAAGAGTATGACTTTTCATTTATTAGTGTTACTAACGGAATATCAATTAATATAGATGGCGATTCACCAAACTCTTTAGATATATTAGGTTCAATATTCGGTAGTGGTAATGCATCTTCTACAACAGGGTTTAGTGAAATTAACATCTCTAATTATGGTTCTGTTAATAATAATAAACAAAATATATCTATTCAAAGAGCAGATGAAGTTGTAATTGATAATTCTTATATTGAATTATTTGGTGCAACAGATAGAACTAATGAATATTCGAGTGTTCTGTTTAGTATAAGTAGGGTTAAAGAGTTGAAATTAAAAAACAATTCTAGCATTTACTTAGAAACGGGAGCTAACTTACTTGAAAAAGTTTCAAGTTTAGTCGATGTTAATGATGAAGAAGTAAAAGCAGAAGTTACTATAGATGAAAACGGTACAGTAACTAGAAATGTGGATAACAGAATTTATATGTTGTCTGGTCGAAATTTAAATATAGCAACTAATGAGGCAGTAACATCTTATGGTGAAGTGGACGGAATGACTTTCTTTGGTATGTATACTAGAGACTTTGAAGGAAATGTTAATGAGGCTTTTTATTCACATGATTATGAGAATGGTGACACTGTTGGAATAGGAGAGTTTTATCACTTTGCTGACGGTTCATATGTTCTTGGAAGACATAAAACAAATCATGATATAAATGTAGATGGGTTTTATACAAGTTATGAAGATGAGGAAAACGAGGGTGTAATTCAAATGGATTACATTATACCTACTCCAGAAGATTCAAATTACTATATGTGGGTAATTGGTGAGGCAATATCTTCATACGATGTAACACTGACTGCATCAAAGTATTCAACACTAGGAACACATGAATTACCACTAATTAATTTTTCAGAACCTAATACCACATTTACATTACTTGGTGTAAATTATGATTATTTAGATCCTGAAATAGAGTTAATTAGACAAAATGATGTTCCCCGTATTAATATGGAAGGAAACGCTGACTCAGTTATGAGTTTGGTTATGAAAACGAGTAATACAGGTTGGTTAACTGTAGGTGAAACTAACTTTTTAACAGAGGAAGAAAATCCTATATATGGGACAGTAGATTACGTAAGTGAGAACTCTTCTGTAGTTCCTAGTTTGTTATTTTACATTTATCATTCGAAAAACTTAGAAACCGATGGTGATATGGGACTAGTTACGTTATCACTTTTAGCGGTAACACCAATTGATGATTTAACTAATGAGGTTGAAAGAATAAACATCAATTTAGATTTATCTAGAATCCTATATACTACAGATCAATATGAAGGTGCAATGACGCCGGGTGAAGAACATGATATGTTTGTTACAACTTCTACCGACATTACAACGAGTTCAACATTAAGTGCGTATTATTCATTATTCGTTAGCAGTGAAGACCCATATTATGAAGTAGGTGACCATAGGGCAATGGTTTCATCCTTTGTTCTTCCAGAAAATACAAAGCTAACAATGATAGATTTGACTCCAGAAACTCCAGAATACTATTACTATGTTGTTAGTTCACAAGATGTTTCTGAGGCTCAAAGCGAATATGCAATGTATGGGGAGGCCTCCTATCCACTTTCGAGGTTTATAAGGATGGGTTCAACTTCGGGTTCTAATAATTATAATGATGAAGAAAAAAACAATGAGTATTATAACGATGAATTAAATTTCGCCCATGAAGAGTTTGTCTTTATGTTAGACTTTTCATTATCTAGTATTGAAGAAGATAAAATGAACAACACTTTATTAATAGAATTACGGAATGAAGAATCGCAAACTTTAGTTAATGTTTTAGGTATTCAACATTCAGATATGACATATAATTTATTCCACGATAAAAACGCCGTAATAGAATTGAATACTACATTGAATAAAGAAAATATTTACTTGGGAGACATTGTAAACTTAGATGTGACTACAAACTTTGTTCAACAAAGCCATAATTCAAGAACAATACATGACACAGAGTATTATGACAACAGATTAGGTCTTAAACTATCAATATATGATAGTAATGGAAACCCTGTTGATGGACCTAGTTTGATGGGTGTTGATTTTGTACATTCAGGAAAAACATATTATCCTAGAATGGACGGTACAATTAGAATGAACATTGCACCAAGAGTTGCAAATGTAAGTTCGAGAATTACAATTGATACTACAAACTCTGATTTGCCCTCAGACGATTATACAATTGTAGTAGATTCGTTTGGATCACCAGATGGTATATATTTTGGGTTAGAGTCATCTGATACAAGTGAACAAAACTTAAATATTTTGAACAACATTTACGGCCTAAACGTTGAATTGCCTGATAATAATGTTATAATCGACAAAAACACAGGGCAAAATTCATTAGGTGAAAAAAGGTTAAACTTCAATATAGAGTTTTCATCAGGTCTGGCAGAACCAGCTATTAGAGTATCGCTTAAAAGAAGGTTATATACAGACGTTTACTCATCAGAATTTGAATTAGTAGACTTATCTGATTATATTATTAATAACTTAATTTTAATGGATAGCGAGAAAAAAGAATATTTATTTAGAACTTATCCGCTACCATCACAACCTTTCACTTTAAATTTAGAAGAAAACTTAGTTAGTGGAACATACAAAGTTATTTTTTCAGTTTATGATGGTAACAATTATATTGGCGAAGTAAGTAAATATGTTATAATAAAATAGGGGAGACGATAAAATGAATGACATTAATTTGACTGATACAAAAACAAAAGAACTAATAGAACTTTTAAATGATTTAGATGAATTTTTAAGTTATTTGAAAAAAGAGCAAGAAGAAGCTAGAAAGTTGTTGGACAGCAATGAGAAATAGCATACAAGAGAAAATCGAAATTAACAAAGAAATTTTATCTGCTCTTCCTAAAAATAACGAAAAAAATGTTAGCAAATATATTGAAAAATCAAATTCAATTTATGAGACCTATGATGAATTTAAAGCAAAAATTTTAGCCGAAATAAAAAATAGATTTGATAGTTTTAATGCTTTTGAAAAAAATCCTGAAATAAACAAGTTAGAAGACAAGTTAAAAGATTTAGAAACAGAATCGGTGTACTTTAACAGTGTTAATTCTCCTTTTGAAAAAACCGGGCTTGATAAAATAATATATAGCATAAGCAAGTACTATAAAGGTAACTTATCTAAAGTAAATAATGATATTTTAAAAGCAATTAATGTTTTTAAAGATGTTGGTGTTACTTTGGATAAAGATGATTTTGATTATAGTGAGTGTGCAAATAGTTATATGAAAGTTTTCTTTGAAGAAATTTCTGACATTGAATCTATTAATTTGAAAAGAACATTTGAAAAACTTTATTGGAAAAGGCCCAATATAATTTTAGACATTGAACTTAACTTTAGAAAACTATATTATAAGCATGAAAAACAATTTGAAAGCTATATTGATAAAAAACAGAAAGCATATACTGAAAATGGGCATGCAAATAAACAAGATTATTTAAGCGAATATAGACAAACAGTAAAAGAGATGGATAGTCTTTCAAATAAAAGTGATTATAATGTATTAGAAGAACTAAAAAATAAGAAATTTAAATTAGCTGATTATAACAAAGAATCTATATTAAAAATTTATAGTCACTTTTCTTATGAGAAGCAGCCGAGTTACATAAATACAAGCGTTATTTTAAAGTTGAATGGAACATTAAAAGAGTATAGAAATTATTTGGAGTTTAAGTTTGTTATTAACAACATAAAAGAGATAGTTGACAAAAGTGAGGAAAAGAAAGAAAACAGTAAATCTAAATTAAAAGAGATTCAAAAACTTGAGTCGCAACTTGAAAATTCTTTTACAAAGAGCGGATTTTTAGCAAAATTCAAAAAAAGCGAATCTAATTATAGTAAAATAATAGATGAATTAAAAATCAAGTATCAAGAATTAGATGATATGATTTTTAGAGAAAAAGTTAATGATAGAATAAAGGCCGATTCAAAAATATATGATGTTTTTAAAATCTCCTCATCTTATTATATTTATATGGTTAAATCTTTAAAAAAGGAAATTGAAAATATAACTGATGAAGAAATTAATGATAAAGTGGAAAAGTTGATTAAATTTTTAATGAATCCGTATAATAATCTTGTTAATAACTTGAATGCTTTCGAGGAATATGATATTCCTATGATTGTTAGTGATAAGTATAAATTAGACGGTTTGAATGTTACTATGGAAATGCTAAAGCCTGATAACTTAGAAAAAATTATTAATCAAACTGATCAAATTTTAAAATATCATTATTTAAACAATTTAGAAAACTTAAATTTTGAAAAATTAAAAGAATTTACAACACTTTATGAAACAATCGAAAAAAATGATTTGACTAAAAAAGATAAATAGTGTTATAATTTCATTACATTTAAAGCGATGAATAGAACATAATTGTTATAGCCCTTATACTAAGTGATTTAGGAATAGTGAGAACCTAATTATAATCTATAACAATTCCTATCTATGAGCGGAATTAATACTTCCCGGGGTGACTCGTTAAATCAATTAAGTAAATGAAAGGATGGTACCGCGTTAACTCGCTCCTTAAACCATTCTTTTTTTGTTAAAAAGGAGAGATAATATGAAAAATAAAATGATTACTTCAAGAGACGTTGATTTTGCAAGGTGGTATACTGATATAGTAAGAAATGCAAATTTAGCAGACTACTCAAGTGTTAAAGGATGCTTGATTTTAGAGCCTAGAGGTTATGCTATTTGGGAAAAAATTCAAAATATTTTAGATAAAGAATTTAAAAGACTAGGGCACGTCAATGTTTCTATGCCGCTTTTTATTAATGAAAGTTTGCTTCAAAAAGAAAACGATCATATCGAAGGTTTTGCACCAGAAGTTGCATGGGTCACACATGGCGGTTCTAAAGAGTTGGAAGAAAGACTTTGTGTTAGGCCAACTTCGGAAGCTCTTTTTGGAGACTATTACTCTAAAAAAGTTAAATCATATAGAGACTTACCAATGTTATATAATCAGTGGTGTAGTGTTGTAAGGTGGGAAAAAGAAACTAGGCCTTTTCTTAGAGCGCGTGAATTTTTATGGCAGGAAGGTCACACAGTTCATGCTAGTGCTGATGAGGCTATATCAGAAACTCACCAAATGCTAGAAGTTTATAAGAGGTTTATAGAAGATTATATGGCTATACCTGTTATTACCGGTCTTAAAACAGAGAGTGAAAAGTTTGCAGGAGCAGAGTTCACGCTTTCTGTTGAGGCATTAATGTATGATGGTGTATCTTTGCAATCTGGAACCTCACATTATTTTGGTCAGAAGTTTGCTAAAGCTTTTGATATTAAATTTTCAAATGATAAAAATGAACAAGAATATGCCTATCAAACTTCTTGGGGTGTATCTATTAGATTAATTGGTGGATTAATTATGGTTCATGGTGATGATAATGGATTAATCTTACCACCGAATATTGCGCCAATCCAAGTTGTGATTGTACCTATAAAAGAAGAGATATATTCATATGCAGATGAATTAAGTGATGAATTAAGTAAAGCAGGCATCACTTCATTTGTTGATAAAACAGACAAATCACCAGGTTTTAAATTCGCAGAGCATGAGATGAATGGGATACCTATTAGAATTGAACTTGGCAAAAAAGAAATAGAATCAAATGAATTTGTAGTAGCAAGAAGAGATACTAGAGAAAAAATGAAAATCACAAAAAATGATAAATTTGTTGAAGAAATTTCTAATTTGATGAGTGATATACAAAATAATATGTATAAAAAAGCATATGATAGAAATATGAGTAGAACATATACTTGTACTTCTTTAGAAGAAGTTAAAGAAATAATGGAAACTAAACCAGGATATATTAAAACTATGTGGTGTGGTGACCCAAAATGTGAAGAAACAATGAAAGAAATTAGAGGTTTGAAGTCCAGGTGTATACCTGAAAAGCAAGAAAAAATTTCTGATGAATGCATTTGTTGTGGGAAAAAAGCAAAACATATGCTTTATTGGGGTATCCAATATTAGTTACTATTGAAAAACTAGTTTGACCACTAGTTTTTTTATTTTGTTTTTTTTGTTATAATTGTCTTAATTGAATGTGGGTGATAAAATGAAAGATAAAATTATTAAGATAGCGTTTTTCCCTATCTTGTTAATATATTTGGAATTAATTTTTAGGTTGGCTTTAAATACTTCTTATTTTACTTTTGCGATAATTAATATAATTTTATTTTCAATATCATATGGACTTATCATTTCTCTTTCAACGATGTTTTTAAAAAATAACTTATGGAAAGTAGCAGTTGCAATAATCACGTTATTTACTTGGTTTATATATATAAGTCAGGTAACCTTTTATTTAATATATGACTCAATTTATTCATTTTCATTAACTAGCGGTGCAGGTGCAGCTTTCGAATTTTTCTCATTTTTATTGACGGTAGTTTGGAAAAATTTCCCTTATTATACTTTATATATTTTCCCAATAATTTTGTTAATATATTTCTTAAAAAAAGGAATCAACTCTACAACCTTTTCTGCTAGTAATATTATCTTATTATTATGTATGATTTTACTTCTATACACGGCAAATTTAATTATTTTACCTAGAGAAGGAATTAATTCAGCTCATGAACTATATTATAAAACAAATTCACCAAACCCTACAGTAAGAAAATTAGGATTAAATACAACTATGAGATTAGATTTTAGTAGACTTCTTTTTGGATTTAGTAGCAGTTCTGAATTGATAATAATTGATGATAATGATGATAAGGATGATGTGGATAATGAACAAGGGGATGAAAAAGAAGATTTTGATTATAATGTAATGGAGATTGATTTTGATAAATTAATTGAAAGTGAAGACAACGAAAAAGTAAAAACACTACATTCTTATTTTAATGGTATTAACCCAACAAAGCAGAATGAAATGACAGGAATCTTTGAAAATAAAAATTTAATTATGATAGTTGCAGAAAGTTTTGATCATATTGCAATAGATAAAAATATAACGCCGACATTATACAAGTTAAGTTCAGAAGGGTTAAATTTCACAAATTTCTATACTCCAATATTTATTAGCACAATTGATGGAGAGTATATGACCAAGATGGGTCTTTTACCTAAAGAAGGTGTTTGGTCCATGTGGCACTCTAGGGGAAATGCACTACCGTTCACTTTAGCAAATCAATTTTCAAAAATCGATTATCAAACAACAGCGATTCATAATGGAGTAGCAACATATTACAGACGACATGAATCTTATCCAAACATAGGGTATGATAATTATTATGCATGTGGGCAAGGATTGGATATCAATTGTCACTTTTGGCCTCAAAGTGATTTAGAAATGATCGAAAAATCAAGCGATTTTTACATGGATAAAGACCCATTTTTCACTTATTTTTTAACCGTAAGTGGTCATTTGAGACATAATTTATATAATCAAATGGCTGTGAAAAACTGGGATGAAGTTCGTGATTTACCATACTCTTCTACAATTAGAAGTTATATGGCCCAACATATTGAACTGGATAAAGCATTAGAACTTTTAATAGAAGACTTAGATAATCGCGGTATTTTGTCTGAAACAGTTATTGCACTTTCTTCTGACCATTGGCCTTATGGCCTAACCATAGAACAATTGAATGAACGTTCTTCTGAAGATCGAGGGAAACCATTTAACAGAGACAAACTTCCATTTATAATTTGGAATAGTGAATTTGATGGTTATGAAGTTGATTTACTTGGTAGCAGTGTTGATATAACTCCTACACTATCAAACCTCTTTGGTCTTGAATATGACTCGAGGTTAATGATGGGAAAGGATATCTTTTCGAACGAGGATCCAATAGTAATATTTTCAGATAGGAGTTGGATTACAAACGAAGGGAAATACTTGAGTGGTAGAAATGAATTTCTTAAGAACTATGGTTATGATATTGATGATAATTATGTGAATAATATTAATAATAGAGTGCACAATTATTTTCAAACTTCTAGAATGATTCTTGAAAATGATTATTATTCCAAAATCGACAAATAAAAAACCACATTTATGTGGTTTTTTATTTACTCTACGGTAACAGATTTAGCTAAATTTCTAGGCTTATCAATATCACAACCTCTTAATCTAGCGGTATGATAAGAAATCAATTGAAGTATTATGATTGCTAGCAGTGGTTGTAAATCTTTTTGAACCTTAGGTATTTGAATTAAGCTATCGTAATAATCTTCATTAACTTTAATATCTTCAGTTGCAATTAAAGTTATGTTTCCATCTCTTGCCTTAACTTCTTTAATATTACTTATTGTTTTTTCAGAAATAACCTCATCAGTTATTGTGGCTATGAAAGGTGTGTTTTTGCTAACTAGTGAAATCGTACCATGCTTTAATTCACCAGCAGGGTATGCTTCACTATGTATATATGATATCTCTTTTAACTTTAGTGAACCTTCTAGCCCGATATAATGATCTATTCCCCTTCCTATAAAAAATAAATTTTCTTGATTTTTAATTTTTTTAGCAATATTAATGCAGTCTTGTTCAAGTTTTAATGTTTTATTTATTGCTTTTACAATTTCTTCTTTATTTAGTTTTGAATTTACCATTAGTGCAAAAGTAGTTATTTGAGATAAATAAGCCTTAGTAGTTGCAACAGAAATTTCAAAACCTGCTTTTGTATAAACTAAGTATTTAACTTCTCTTGCAATAGATGATTTATAAACATTTATTATTCCAAGTGTATCTATATTTTTCTCATTTGCTTTTTTTATTACTTCTAGTGAATCTGCAGTTTCACCAGATTGAGAAATAACTATAACTAGCGTTTTAAAGTTAGGGTTTATATCCTTATATCTATATTCACTAGCAATATGGGTTGTGATGACTGCTTTTAGTTTTTTAGAAAGCAGATGCTCACCAATTAACCCAGCATGATATGCACTTCCGCAAGCTACAATATCTATTTTTTCGTATTTAGTTAAATTTGGTAAATCTTTTTTGCTAAAAGACTCGATAGTTCTTCTAATTACATCTGGTTGTTCATTAATTTCTTTTAACATAAAATGTTTGTAACCATTTTTATCAATTTTATCTACTTTCTTATCAAATATCTTAATATCATTTTTAATCTTTTTATTAGATCTAAAAATAGATATATCATTTTTTCCTATTATTGCAATATCCATATCTTCTAATAAAATGTATTTATTAGTATATTCTAATATTGCTGGTACATCAGATGCTATGAAGTTTTCCTCTTCGCTAACGCCAATAATTAATGGGCTTTTATTTCTAATCGCATAAATTTTGTCTTCAACACCATCGATTAATACCCCAATTGCATAAGCTCCTCGTGTTATTTTTTTAAACTCTTCAAGAACTTTTTGCATATCATTTTTTTCTTTAAAAAGATCACAAATTAAAGCACAAGCAACTTCACTATCGGTATCTGATTTAAAATTATATCCTTTATTAATCAATTTTTCTTTTAACTCTAAATAATTTTCTATTATCCCGTTATGTACTATTGTGATGTTTTCAACTTTATGCGGGTGTGAGTTTATTTTATTTGGAACTCCATGAGTTGCCCACCTTGTATGACCGATACCTGTAGTACTCATATTTTCTTTTAGTTTTTCTTCTAACTTACAAATGGTACCTTTTTCTTTTGTAATAATTGTTTTATTGTTTTTCAAAACAGCGATTCCCGCAGAATCGTAACCCCTATATTCTAATTTTTTTAATCCCTCGATTAAAATTGCAGGTGCATTTTTGCTACCTACATATCCTATTATTCCACACATATATCCTCCTAAATTGCATGATTAAAAAGTTATATGTATGGTATATTTTTTAGACTTAATTTTTATATTTTAAGTTTCTGTTATATACCTATCGATTA
>SKFZ01000016.1 GCA_007117695.1 Bacilli bacterium | reverse complement strand
TATGGAAATTTTAAAAATTAGTGATTTACATAAAAGTTTTGGTAAAGTAAAGGCGCTTGATGGCGTGAGTCTATCTTTAAAGAAAGGTGAAGTTTACGGTTTTATTGGGCCTAATGGTGCGGGTAAAACAACAACTATTAGAGTTTTGTTAGGTATTTTAAAAGCGGACTCGGGTGATTGTAAAGTTTTTGATATGGATTCTTGGCAAGATTCAGTTGAAATTCACAAAAAGGTTGCATATGTTCCGGGTGAAGTTAATTTATGGCCTAACTTGACTGGTGGCGAGGTAATTGATTTATTTACATCGCTTAGAGGGAAACTTGATCTAGAAAAAAGAGATTCATTGATAAAAAGGTTCAATTTGGATCCGACAAAAAAATGTAGAACGTATTCAAAAGGTAATAGACAAAAAGTAGCATTAATAGCAGCTTTTGCATCAGATGCTGAACTATTTATTTTGGATGAACCAACTAGCGGTCTAGATCCTTTGATGGAAAGAGAGTTTCATAAATGTGTGGAAGAAGTTAAAAAAGAAGGAAAAACTGTTTTCTTATCTAGCCACATCTTAGTAGAAGTTGAAAAATTATGTGATAAAGTAGCAATTATTAAAGATGGTAAAATAATTGAAAGTGGATCTTTGAAAGATATGAAGCATTTAACTAGAACTAATATTTATGCTGAAACTAAAAAAGAAATAAAGGGAATCGATAAGTTAAAGGGTGTATATTCGTCTGAGAAAAAAGAGTATGGTTATTCTTTTCAAGTTGATAATGAACATTTACCAGAAATAATAAAAAAAATTAGTGAATACGAGATTATAAAAATTGAAAGTTATCCACCTTCATTAGAAGAACTTTTTATGCGTCATTATGAACAAACTGAGGTGGAGTAATATGAACTTAGATTTGTATAAAGGAACTATTGATTTGATAAAACTTTTTATTAAAAGAAATAAGTTAACAATTTTTATTTGGCTAGTTTCTTTAACTTTTGTAACTGTTGTAGTTGCGGGTGCCTTTACCGGGCTTTATAGTTCGCCGGAGGAAATGTTTGCAATGGCAGAAACGATGAGAAACCCTGCTATGACAGCGATGGTAGGTCCTAGTGAAGGCCTTGATAATTATCATGTTGGGGCGCAAATGTCTCACCAAATGCTTTTGTTCACAGCAATGGCAGTAGGGGTTATGAGTATTTTGATAGTTACTAAAAATACTAGAGCTGATGAAGAAGATGGCTTGATAGAGATGATTAGATCTCTTCCGGTCGGAAGACTTTCTATTAGTTTAGCAATAACCAAGCTTATGGTTAGTGTGTATATTATTATGACTATATTAATAGCTGCTGGTTTGTATTTAACTAATATAGAAAATATAACTCTACACGGGTCAATTTTATATGCTTCAACACTTGCAATTACCGGAGTATTCTTTGCCGTTTTAACTCTAATTATTTCTCAGTTAACTGAAAATTCTAGAGGAACAATTGGATATTCATTTGGATTTTTGCTTGTAGCTTACTTTTTAAGAGCTATAGGAGATGTTAGTAGTGAATTTTTATCTTTGATATCACCACTAGGACTTATTCTTAGAACGCATCCATATGTACTTAATAATTGGTGGCCTATTTTAATTATGTTTGTGATTTCGATAATACTTTTTGGGTTGGCTTTATACTTGAACTCGATAAGAGATTTAGGTTCTGGATTCATACCATCAAAAGGTGGCCACAAAAATGCATCAAGCCTTTTAAAAAAACCAATTGGTTTTTATATGAGATTACAAAGAACTAGTATTATCGCTTGGTTAGTAACTATGCTTCTTTTAGGGATATCTTACGGTTCTATATTTGGTGATTTAGAGCAGTTTATTTTAAGTAATGAAATGATTCAACAAATGATTGACCCGGAATCGACGTATACATTAAGCGAACAGTTTATGACACTCATGATGATGATTATGTCGATTATGGGTACTATTCCGGCTCTAATGTTTGTTTTAAAACCAAGGTCTGAGGAGAAGAAAAAAAGGTTGGAAAACATTATAACGAAAAGCGTTTCAAGAAACAAGATGTTATTTGTTAATTTATCTATTTCATTAGTTTTTGGACTTTTAATGCTTTTAGTAGCAGGCTTAGGACTTTATCTTGCATCTAGTTCTGTTATGGAAAGTCCGATTCTTTTAAGTACAACAATAAAGGCCATATTAGTATATTTCCCAGCAATGGCTTTTATGGTGGGGCTAGCACTGCTGTTAAACGGTTATTTTGAGAAATTTACATACTTAATTTGGGGATATTTAGTTTATACATTTTTTGTTAGTTACTTAGGTAATTTACTGGATTTACCAGAGCTTATAATTAAAACAACACCATTTAGTCATATTCCAAATTACCCTGTTGAAGAAATAAAATTTGTAACACTTGCTATAATTAGTGTAATAGCAATCCTGTTTATGGTTATGGGATTCATTGGTTTTAACAAACGTGACATTAAGGAGTAAAAAATATGAAAAAAGGATTTACATTAGTTGAAATATTAGCGGTTATTATCGTATTGGGAATTGTCAGTCTTATTGCTGTTCCAAGAGTTTTGAATATTATTGAAGAGTCTAGAACAGATAAGTTATATGCCCAAAAATTGATTGCTAAAAGAGCTGCTAAAGAATATGTATTAACTTTGCCTGGTTTAACTGGCGATGTTGGTAACACTGTATTTATTAGTGTTGATGAACTGATTGAAAATAATAGAATTACTGAAACATTAGATGTTGATGGTTATTTCGCTTTCACTAAAGTGGATGAAGGTTCTTATGATGTCTTCTCACACATTAGTATCGATGGCATAAGTCCTGAAGACAATAGACTTTTAGGCCATTACCCTCTTATTGGAAACGCAGTTGATTATAGTGGTAGGGCCAATAATGGTGAAGTGATGGGTAATCCTGAAATTTCAGAAGGCATTCTTGGTGAAGGTTATCGATTCCAAACTAATTCTCATTTTGTAAGGATACCCCATGAAGATTATGTTTCTGAAAGAGTTTTTGGAGTTTCGGCAAACCATTCATTAATGGCTTTTGTATATGTTGAAAATTACGAAAACTGGGCTACTGTTATAAATAAGGCTACAGGTGGTTCGTGGAGTAATACAACGAGTGGGATTTGGGTTTCTGATCAAGG
>SKFZ01000013.1 GCA_007117695.1 Bacilli bacterium | reverse complement strand
GTCGGGGAACATGAAGTTGAAGTTGTTGTGGAAGGATCCGACTTAAGGGTTGAATATATACCAAAAACTACACGAGTTAGAATAAGGATAAGTGAAAGGTAGCTTTAAAAGCTACTTTTTTGCTATTTTAAAAAAAAGAAAATTATGTTATAATTCAAAAAGGTGATTATAATGAGAAACATAAATGATAATAATGTTGTTAAATTAGTGATTATTTTTATAGGACTATTAATATTTTTTGGGTCCTTTTATTCGATTACATATTTTGCAACAAGGTATAGAAGGCCAAACTTAGAGTACGGTGAAACTCCTATTCAAAATGAAACAATTTTAGTAGGTAACATTTTAAATAGAAGGCACGAAGAATATTATGTTGTGGCGACTACTAGAGATGATGATAGTTTTGGTAGATATAAAGAACTTTTAGATAATTTAAAAGAGGCAACTTTAATCCCGAATTATTATGTAGTAGATTTAGATGACCCTTTTAATAGTAATTTTTTATCGGAAGAAGAAAAATTGGATGTTGAAAGAACGAGTGAATTTCAATTCAATGGACCAACACTGATAAAAGTGAATAATGGTCAAGTGGAAAACAGTTGGGTTGGATCATTAGAAATTATCAGTTATCTTGCTAGCAAGTAATTTGTTAAAATGTGTATAATCCCAAATTTAAAAGATGTTAATATGATATATTTATAGTAGGTGATGAAGAAGATGAGAAATGTATTTAAGGAAAAAAGAAAGAATATAATTAAAAATTATGATATAAAGAAAAAAGCATTAAAGAAAAAAATAAAACAAAAAAAGAAAAGAAGTAAGTTTGAAAGCTCTGAAGTTGTGATGCTGTTGATACTAACGATGTTAGTTAGTGTTTTTATGACATCTGCAGCAACAATTGGATTAAGTCAAAGGGCTGAAAAAGATGCCCCTTTTGAACATTCAGAAGAGTTTAAAAATTTCATTAGAAATTATGAGTTTATAATCGAAAACTATTACGGTGAAATAGATGAAGCTGAACTATTAAATGATGCAACCAAGTCTATTTTAGAAGCGTTAGGAGACCCTTTTAGTAATATGATAGATGCTCCAGCAGGCCAAGACACTTTTTTAGAAGGTAGGTTTAGAGGAATTGGTGTGGAAGTTGTTAATGACAATGATGGAAACATTTTAGTCCTTAGAACGTTTGAAGGTTCTGCCGCAAATGATGCTGGCATTAAAGGCGGAGAGGTTTTAGTTTCGATAGACGATGTAGACCTTTTAGGAGAAAATACAGAGGTTTTGGTAGAGTACGTTGCAGGAAAAGAAGGTCCTTTTGAAATAGTTGCTTCAAAAGACGGAGAAGAAACTACTTATACGCTTGAGAAAAGAATGATTGTAATTCCATCTGTTCACCTTGAAGTATTAGAAGAAAATGATACAAAAATTGGATATATGAGAATAGATTTATTTTCTGAAACAACTTTGTCACAATTTAGGAGTAAGTTAAATGATTTGGACGACCAAAACATTGATGAATTAGTTATTGATTTAAGAAGTAATTCAGGTGGTCACTTAAGCGTTGTATATGAAATAGCTTCGTTATTACTTGAAGAAGGTATGGTTGTATATAAAACAGATGATGGTGAAAATGTAAATGAAGTTAAAGCGAGAAATGGAAAAATTAGAGATTATAATATTTCTTTCCTATCTAATGGTGGAAGCGCCTCTGCCTCTGAGTTGATGATGGCAGCTTTAAGAGAAAATATTGGGTCTAAAATTTATGGAGAAACAACATACGGTAAAGGTACTGTTCAGCAAATAAGAGAAGTTTCAGATGGTAATAATTATACTATAACAATTAAAAGATGGTTAACTCCGGATGGGAACTGGGTGCAAGAAGGAGGCTTAAAGCCTGATATCGAAATAGTAACTTCTGATGAGTTTTATATGACTGGATTAAGAGAGAACGATAATTTATTGTTAGAAGTAATTGAAAAAATAAGCGAATAAAAGAAAAACATTTTGTTTTTCTTTTTCTTTTTGCTATAATTTATTTTAGGAAGAAGGAATAAAATGAAAAAAATTAACGAAGGGGAAAAATTGCAAATACAATGTTACAAACATAATGGAAACATTCATAGGGCTTGGGACGAAGCAGTATTCATAGAAGACAAAGGTGATTATATAGTTTGTGGCAATAAAAGGACAGAGGTTATTGAGTCTAGCGGAAAAGTTTGGAAAACAAGAGAACCAGCGGTTTTATTTTTTTTCAAAGATAAATGGTTTAACATAATTGCTCAATTGAAAAAGGATGGACTATATTTTTATTGCAATATAGCCACCCCATATATAATAGAAGAAAAAACGATCAAGTATATCGATTATGATCTTGATTTAAGAATCTTTCCTGATGGGCAGTATAAAATATTAGATAGATTAGAGTTTGACCATCATAAAAAACAAATGAATTACTCTAAGGAACTTCAAGATGTAATAAACGACGCACTAGACGAACTTATTCAACTATATAATAATGGAGCAGAATTTTTTGAAAAAAATAACATTATGGACCATCACAAAAAGTATCAAAAATTGATTAAATAAAGTAAGAAATGTAAAACTTCTTACTTTTTTTAAAAAAACGGTTAAAACGGTTGACTGAAGTTTCTAGATTTGATATATTTATATTGCTTCCCCAAAAAGTCGTATAAAAGTAGTGTGATTTACACACAAAATATACAAATTATAGGTTTTTTAAAAAACTTTAAAAAAGCTATTGACTTGGTGGTGAGCATTTGATATATTATTAGTGCTTTCAACGAAGAAGGCAATGATTGATCTTTGAAAACTGAGCAAAAACAAATTTTAAGTCAATTCAAAAATTAGTCAGGTATTAAACTCAAAAATTAAATTTTAGAAATTTATTTTTTTTTGGAGAGTTTGATCCTGGCTCAGGATGAACGCTGGCGGCATGCCTAAGACATGCAAGTCGAACGAGGTGGCCTGTTGAAGATTGCGTGCTTGCACAATATCTGATTCAGATTCCCACCTAGTGGCAGACGGGTGAGTAACACGTGGGTAACCTACCCCAAAGACCGGGATAACAGTTAGAAATGATTGCTAATACCGGATGAATCATAACTAGATAACTAGTTATGCTGAAAGGGAGCTTCGGCTTCGCTTTGGGATGGGCTTGCGGTGTATTAGTTTGTTGGTGAGGTAATGGCTCACCAAGACGACGATGCATATCCGAGCTGAGAGGCTGATCGGACACACT
>SKFZ01000025.1 GCA_007117695.1 Bacilli bacterium | reverse complement strand
ACTACAATGTTAACATCGAACGAAAAACTGAATATAACGATCAAATTCAAGAAATATGTTTAGGTAACGATAACTTTGCAGAAGAAAATATTATCAAAATGTGCGAGAGGATAGAATCAGGTGAAAAAGCATCATACTTGAAGTTTAATAATGTATACGATTATTTAGAAGATCAAACAAGAATGTTGTTTTTACCTTTACTATTTATATTTTTAATCGCATCAACATATAAATTTCACCAAAATTTCCATTCGGGTTTTATAAAGAAAGAATTAACAAATGAAAAATATAAAAAGTTTATAACAAAAGAATTCATCAATTCCATTGGGACAATTTTATTTTTGTTTACCGGATATTTTGTAATTGTTTTCGCAATAAGCTACTTAACTAGTGAAGTTGTTAATGACATAAATTATTCTAAAATTTTTATAGAGTATGTTAATACTTCATTATATATAATTTTTTCGATATTAGTTGCAATCATCTTATTAAAATATATAAAAAATATAGTGATATATATTTTTATTAGTCTTTTAGCCATTCTATCACTGTCATTAGCTATAGATACAGTGAGTTCTATTCTAAACTTTACGGATAGTTTTATTCGTCCTTATGATGGTGGAATGCAATTCTATTTTATACCACAAGTTATACTAAATATATTTTTGTTATTTATAATGATAAAGACATATAAAAATAATAGTGAATTCACAATTGAAAATTAAAAACAATACTATTCTTAGGTTTAACAAAGATTCCATTTTAAAAAAGAATCAATCTCCGAATGATTCTTTTTTTGAAAGTTTTTGACCTAATTTAGTATATATAAATAAGTACAACTATTATTCAATAATATCCTCTAAATTTACGCCTGATTCAGACAGGAAGTTTCTAAAAGTATTTACAGATGATCTTGCAAATGTTGCTCCACCACCTGTTGCAATTAAACCTTCGGAAGTGACTGTATCGGTTGTTACATTGAAAATATACCTTTTGCTATTGTATCTCCCATCAGATATATTACTTGAGTAGTCATAATTAAAGCTAGCATTCATAGTTTCAGATTGCATTATATATCTAAATGTGTTTGTTGAAAAGCGAACTTGATAAATGAAACTTAATCCACCACTTTCTTTAAGTTTAGAACACATCTCTTCACAGTTGAATCCTCGCGATTCTAAATAATTTATAAAGTCTTTTTTAGAATGATTAATATTGGGTTTTGTAGGCTCTACAACAATATTATTTGTGACTACTTTATCCCAACTTGCTTTTAATGTTATGCCTTCATATAGTTCCTTATCAAAATCAAATTTTTCACCGTCAAATGACCAATATTTAAAAGTATAACCTTGTTTCCTAGGTTTGTTAGGCTCTTCTATTTTGTCTCCCTTATTAATTTCTAAATGTGAAATTTCACTACCACCATTGGAATCAAAATTTATTTTAACCTTTTTTCTTTCCCAATGAGCCACCAATGTAATGTCTTTTTCAATTGGTTCATCAAAATCAAAACTTCCATCATTATAAAGCCACTCTATGAAAACGTAATTTTTTTTCGTTGGGGGACTAGGTTCATTTGCCTTTTCGCCAAACTCAAAATTTTGAGAACTTATAAAATGATCACTCTGTGTATTAAAATCAACAGTAACATTATTGCTGGCAATGTTGTATTTCTTATTGTGATTTCTTAATGTCATTGTGTATGTTATTAAAACTGAAACTAAAACAATTAATAAAATTATAATGAAATAGTAGATCCCTCTTTTTTTTAATGTTTTTTTCATGCATACCTCCATAAAATCACTTTAAATTATAACTTTATTATAACATAAATATAATTTATGTTAATAGCCAAATCACCATTGAAATTTTTATTATGAACTATGGGTTTGAAACCGTCGGCATTTGTCATCCAATGTGATTAAAATTATAATAATACTTAACTTAATCATTTCAGTTGTAAGTGCTATAAGATCATCTCCACCTGAAGGATTTGAAATGTATTATTTTGATGAAATTCTATATCATTATTTTTGGTTTGGATTGACTTTTTTAATATTTACATGTCTTTTTATTAGTATGAAAATAATGGTTGATTCAAAAAAAAATTCATTAATATCTTTTAATGCAAGAAATAGTAGTTAATTTTAATGTGCTATAATTTATTTAACGATATATAAAAGATGGTGGTATCGAAAATGAAAAAGATAACAAAAAATCAATCTAGAAGGTTATGGAAGAAGGATTTTACACTAACAAAACTATTAGCATTAATAGTAATTCTGGCAGCCGTGGCACTAATAGCAATTTCAAGAATAATGACTGAAATTGAAGAGCCAAGAGAAGAAACAAACTCATATGATGATATAGCGTTTATTAATGATCCGGATAACGTAGGAGATAATGCATTGCCATGCTTAATGGAAGGTGAAAAGTTTACGCATATAACAGATAAAAGGGATAACACAACATATGCAGTAACGCAAATAGGAGATCAGTGTTGGTTTGCAGAAAATCTAGCATATACAGGAAATGGGTGCTTAGAAAACGATTGGAACTCATTGGCTCCGTTCAACGCATATAATACACATGGACTTAATGAGGAATCTATTCAAGGTACTTTTCAGGATGGTTTGTCATCTGAAATGGTATTATATCAATGGGGAGCAGCAATGGATGGAAGTGATGGTACATCGGGAGACCCTGTCCAAGGATTGTGTCCTAGCGGCTGGTTAGTTGCAAGTGATGCAGAGTGGACAACTCTAACTAACTATGTAGGTACAAATCCAGGAACAAAGTTGAAAGATGATACTCATTGGGATGGGACTAACAGTTTTGGATTTAGTGCCCTCCCAGGTGGTAACCGTAACACTTCAGGGGCTCTTTTGAATTTTGGTTCTTTTGGTCTCTGGTGGTCATCATCGCCTTCTAACTCTGATGCTTGGAGACGACATTTGGTTGGGAATTATTCTGGTATTAACAGCTATACTGATTCACAGGCTGTCGGGTACTCAGTTCGTTGCCTCTTGGGGCAATAAACTGTCGAGTTCAACAGGGTCGTATAAGTTTTATAATCCAAATAAATGTTTAATATACGATTTGTCAAAAAAATTAGATAAAAAAACGATTAGATAAACTAATCGTTTTTTTAATTGAAATTAATCTAAATAATTAACAAAACCATCCACAAATCCTTTTATGTAACCATCTTTATTGTTTAAAATGTTTTTTAAGTCGTTCTCGTCATTCATGTAACCAAATTCTATTAACAGGCTTTCTGCTGAAATATTATTATCTCTATAAACATTTT
>SKFZ01000009.1 GCA_007117695.1 Bacilli bacterium | reverse complement strand
CAAGCTCTTGATTTAGAAAATATAAACTTGCTTAAAAATAATAGTTTAGATGTTTATTTAGTACCAATTGGTGAAAAGGAAAAAGAATATGCATTTTCCTTATTAGCATTTTTAAGATTAAATGGATTTAAAGCAGATATCGACTACATGGATAGAAACTTAAAAGCTAACTTTAAACAAGCTGATAGATATAATTCTAAGTTTGTAATTATTATTGGTGAAGAAGAGTTAAGGGAAAGAGTTTTAACTATAAAAGATAATGAAAATCATACAGAAGAAAAACTTAAAGAAGAGTTTTTATTAGGGTTTTTAGATGAGAAATTAGGTGATGAGCATGAAGAAATTTAACAATGAATTTTCCAATAAAAATTTAGGTGAAGAAGTTGTATTAAAAGGTTGGGTGCAAAAGGCTAGAAACTTAGGTGGATTAATTTTCATAGACTTAAGAGATAGAACCGGCATTTTACAAGTTGTAGTTAAACCCGAAAACACATATTATTCTCTTGCAAGTAAAATTAGAAGTGAATTTGTAATAGAAGTTAAAGGTACAATTATAAAAAGATCTAGTATAAATTCTAAAATTGAAAATGGTGATATCGAAATAGATTTAACATACTTAAATATTTTGAGCGAATCAAATGACCTTCCTTTTGAACTTATAAATACTACTGCACTAGAAGATACAAGGCTTAAGTATAGATATTTAGATATTAGAAGAGAAAACATAAAAAACAATATTGTTTTAAGACACAAAGTAACAAGTTTAATTAGAAATTACTTAAACGAACTATCGTTTATTGAAGTTGAGACTCCAATTTTAACTAAATCTACTCCAGAAGGTGCAAGGGATTACTTAGTTCCCTCAAGAGTTTATAATGGGAAGTTTTATGCACTTCCACAATCACCACAACTTTTTAAACAGTTATTAATGGTTGGAGGAATCGAAAGATATTATCAATTTGCTAGATGTTTTAGAGATGAAGATTTAAGAGCAGATAGGCAGCCAGAATTCACGCAACTTGACATGGAATTAAGTTTTGTCGAGCAAGAAGATGTTATGAATGTTGTTGAAGGTTTAATGAAGAAAATTTTCAAAGACTTTTTAGGTGTTAAGTTCGATGAAAACATTTTAAAAATCAAATATGAAGATGCAATAAATGATTTTGGTAGTGATAGACCGGATTTAAGGTTTGATTTAAAATTAAGAAATTTAGCAGATGTTTTTAAACATACGGAATTTGATCTGTTTAAAATAAATGGTAATGAAGCTATTAATTGTTTAGTAGTAGAAAACAATATTTCTAGAAAAGAACAAGATAAATTAGTTGAGTTTGTTAAAAAATTTGGACTTAATAAATTGTTTTTCTTAAAGTATGAAAACAAAGA
The DNA here is from genome assembly GCA_007117695.1 of Bacilli bacterium. Taxonomy (GTDB): domain Bacteria; phylum Bacillota_I; class Bacilli_A; order RF39; family UBA660; genus CSBR16-113R1. The sequence continues at coordinate 33,647 of SKFZ01000009.1, read as the reverse complement.
ATTTAGTGGAAGTTTAGTAAAGAACTTATCTGATAATGAATTAAAAGACCTTAAAGAACTTTTAACGTTGAAGGGTGATAGCACTATAATCATTGCTAAAGATTCACATCATGTAGTTAAAAAGTCATTAGGAGCTCTAAGATTGAAATTAGGTAAAGATTTATCATTAATTAATGAAGGTGAATTTAAACCTTTATGGGTAGTAGATTTTCCAATGTTTGAATATGATGATGAAGCTAAAAGATATTTTTCGGCACATCACCCCTTTACAGCACCAATTAATACTGATTTAAATTATTTAAATGAGCCTTCAAAATGTTATGCAAAAGCTTATGATTTTGTCATAAATGGTTATGAAGTTGGAGGCGGAAGCATTAGGATTAGTGATCCAAAGTTACAAGAAAAAGTTTTTGAAACACTTGGGTTAACTAAAGATGAAATCAAATTGAAATTCGGCTTTTTAACAGAAGCTTTCAAATATGGGGTGCCACCACATGGAGGAATTGCTTTTGGTTTGGAAAGAATTATTATGCTTCTTTCTAAAACTGAAAATATTAAAGATGTAATAGCATTTCCAAAAACTGCTAGCGCCCAGTGCTTAATGACTGAAGCACCAAATACTATTGATGATTCTCAATTAAAAGAATTAGGATTAAAAAAAGAAAATTTATAATTGACTTAGATTACACCTTATGTTAGTATATACAAGACTTAGGAGGTGTAATTGATGAAAGCAATCTCAAGAGAAGATCTGATCTTATCTCATAATTCAAATTACAAGTTTGAAATTAATTATCCAGGTGACGATAAGATGAAAGAAGTATTAGAAAATTTAAAAGAACAATTACAAAACTATAAAGAAAATCATATAGACTATGATTATAAAATTTTATTGTCTAGTGGTGAAGAAGTAAATTTCACTTTTGTTAAAAAAAATCTAGCTCATTTATTTGGTGTGGATTCACAGGCTATAAAAGATACAGATTACTTGCAAAAGCAGTTAAAAATTGAAAGGCTTCACTCATTTAAAATTTTAGAACTACTAACAGAAGACCCAACATGTGCAATTGCATTTAATAAAAAATATGACGGGAAATTGTTAAATCCATATAGAATTAAGGCAAGAACAGAAGCAATGAGAAACATTTCAGAGATACAAGACATGAATTTTTTTGTTATAAATCATGATAAAGAAATTTCAACAACTACTTCAGCACTTAATTCCAATAAAATTATTGTAAGAAAACATGAAGGTAGAAATTATGATTATTCTATGTTAACGATAGTTGATAAAGAAGAATTAAAGTATTTAGAATCAATATTTTTATCATCAACAAAGGATTATAAATTTAAAAAGCAAAAAGTTGCAATTCCAATTGAAATGAGCATTTCAAGAGACCCAATAATCACATTAAGACAGCAAAACAAAACTTTGAAATCTAGATTAATTGAGTTAAGAAATGATTTAGATGAGCACGATGCGAGTATTGATGTTACTGATTTAGTTATAAAATTGTTGGAAGATGAACAGAAAAGAGGTAAAAGAAAATGAATAAAACAAATGAAAAGTATATAAAGTCTAATGATGAAATTGTTAGATTTTCAAATGATAAATTTGAAAACACGGTTTTTAATACAGATAATAAGAGTGTTATATTTAGTGAATGTGAGTTTTCAGGTAATATTAAAATAGTTAGCAATAGTGATGTTGAAATAATAAATTGTAAATCTGATTTGCAAACTGAAATTGACGTTGTTGCAAACGATATTGTAGTAGAGGATTTTACAGTAGATGCACTTGAAAATAGCAGGTTCAAGTTAATTGAAGGGAAAAAAGATTTTTATTATTCACTTTTAAGTTTAAGTGCTAGAAATGCTGCTGTAACAAATATAGTTGGTAATTTATTGGTTAATGGTAAAAATGTAGATCATTTAATTTTAGATGAAGTAGATAATGTTAAAGAAATTAGCAATCACAAGGTTAAAGCGTAATTATACGCTTTTTTTCTTGCTATAAAACGCTAATTTTTATATAATTGTTGTGGTGATAAAATGGATTATAGAAGTATTGAAAAGAGCATTATAAAAAAATATCGAAAAGATATTTTTGCAAAATTTATTAGGGCTGTGTATGATTATGAATTAATTCAAGATGGTGATGTTATTGCAGTTTGCATTAGTGGGGGTAAGGACTCTTTTTTGCTGGCCAAAGTGTTAGAAGAATTTCAAAGACACAAAAGAATTGATTTTAAATTAAAGTTTATTTCTATGAATCCTGGATATAATGATATAAACTTAAAAATGATAAAGGAAAATGCTAAAAAATTAAACTTAAATATAGAAATTTTTGAAACAGATATTTTTGAAATAGTAGAGAAAAATGCTGAAAGAGAACCTTGTTATTTGTGTGCGAAAATGAGAAGAGGATATCTTTACAATAAAGCAAGTGAACTAGGGTGTAATAAAATTGCACTAGGTCATCATTTTGATGATGTAATTGAAACTACTATGTTAAATGTTTTATATAGTGGGACATTTAAAACAATGCTGCCTAAACTTAAAAGTGATAACTTTGAAGGAGTAGAGTTAATTAGACCACTTTATAATGTATACGAAAAAAGCGTTAAGGCTTGGGTTAATTATAATAATCTTGAGTTTATAAATTGTGGTTGTCCACTTTCAAAATCTATAAACGATAGTAAACGAAGCGAAATGAAAAATTTAATTAATGAACTTGAAAAAAATAATGAATATGTTAGAAAAAATATTTTTGCAAGTGCTCATAATGTCAATTTAGACAATATTATTGAGTATAAAAAAGACAATAAAAAAATCAACTATTTAGATGAATATTAAGTAAAGAAAAATTGACTATGGATACCTTAAATGATATAATTAAATTACCCTAGATATGATGGTGTTTGCAAATGAAAATCTCTATTTTTATAACGATTGGGAATCTAATTTGTGGATGTGTTGAATACTTATTTTTAGAATAAGGATCCTAATTTCGCAATGTGATGCCCACCTGGTTGATCAGGTTTATCGTTAGCGGCACTTCAATCTAGGTTTTTATATGGAGAAATTTATGAAAGTTATTGAAACTAAATTAATCAATTTAATAAAAGATGTAACTGGTGATGTAATACTAATTGGTATTTCTTTTAATAGTTTTTTAAAAGCTGCTAAAGAAAACAAAGAAATTTCAAAATTACATTTATTAAAGTCTATTGAATTTGGAGATGAAGAAAATAAAAGTTTTTTTGAAAAAATTGATTTACCACTAAATAAAATAAAAAAAAAATATAAAAAAAATAAAATCGATTACATTTTTATAGACTATAATCATATTAAAAATTATTTAAAATCATTTATTAAAGATAGTATTTATATTAATAATAAAAAAATATATATTGTTTTTGATAATGAGGATGATTTAATTAAAGTTTCAAATAAATATAAAATGTTTAATAGTGAAGTTACTTATTCTAAGGAAGGTAAAAGTTATTTATTAAGAATTGACAACACTAATGTGAAAAGCAATAAAATAAAAGATAAAATTGTTGAATTAAAAGAAGTTTTAAACTATCTTTTAGATCTTTTAGAAAAACACACCTTAAAATAGAAGCCTAAAGGGGCTTTTTTTATTGTGTATCAAGTATTTATATAGTATAATTATTATAGTTTGCGGGTGATTTTAATATGTATTTAAAGGAAATTAAAGCTAGTGGTTTTAAATCTTTCGCCGATAATACTAAAATTGAATTAAATGATGGTATTACTGGAGTTGTTGGACCAAATGGAAGTGGTAAATCAAATATTGTTGATGCTGTTCGTTGGGTCTTAGGAGAACAATCTGTAAAATCTTTAAGAGGTTCAGATAACATGACAAATGTTATTTTTTCTGGTTCTTCATCAAGAAATGCCGCTAATATTGCGACCATTACACTTGTTTTTGATAATAAAGATAAGTACTTAAACTTAGATTTTAACGAAGTTTCTATTAAAAGAGTATTGTATAAAGATGGAACAAATGAATATTATATAAATAATCAAAAATCTAGGTTGAAAGATATAACTAATTTATTTTTAGATACAGGTATTTCAAAAGAAAGTTTAAATATAATTTCACAAGGTAAAATAGAAGATATAATTAGTAGTAAAGCAGATGATAGAAGAGTTGTTATTGAAGAGGCCGCAGGAGTATTAAAATATAAGAAAAGAAAAGAAGAAGCACTAAGAAAATTAGATAAGACTCATGAAAACTCTATTAGAATAAATGACATTTTAGAAGAAGTAAAAAGACAGGTTGAGCCATTAAAAGGGCAAAGGGATAAAGCGATTAAATATTTAGACTATAAAGAAGAATTAAGTGAAATTGAAGTTGCTTTGATTACTAAGGAAATAACTATTTTGAATGAAAAGTATCAAGAGTTGAAAAAAGCTGTTGAAGATGGAAATAAAGAAATAACTAAAATCAGTACTAAAAGCAGAAGTGATGAAGCGAAAGTTTTAGAATATCAAACTATCATATTAGAAATAGAAAAAGAAATTAGTAATTTAAACAATCAGCTCTTTAAATTAACTAAAGAAAAAGAAGAAGCAAATAGTAGAAAAAAGATTATTTTAGAGAGGCAAAAATATAAAGTTGATGATTCTAAGTATCATGATAACTTGGTATCTTTAAAGGAAACTAAGTACAATTATATAAATGAAATTGATAAATTAGAAAAAAAAGAAAAGAACTTAGAAGAAAATGTGAATGAATTTGTTTCAAAGTTGAGAAAAATTGAAGAAAATATATCAAATTTGAATATTAAAAGAAGCAATTTAGAAAAAAGTTTAAAAACTGAATCGTTTAATGAAATGAGACTTAAAAATCAAGCTAAGTCACTCCAGGTTACTATAGAAGAAAATCAATCACTTCCTAGTTCAGTAAAAAGCATTTTAAATAACCCAAAATTAAATGGGGTACATGGACCGATTGGTGAATTAATTGAAGTTTCTAAAGACCATGCAAAAGCAATATCAACCGCACTTTCATATGCAAGTAATTTTTTAGTGGTAGATAATGAAGAGAGCGCTAAAGAAGCAATAAATTATTTAAAATCAAACAATTTAGGTCAAGCATCATTTTTTCCAATTAATGTTATAAAAAAGAGGTACATTGATTCAAATATATTAGAGGAATTAAGAAAAGAGTCGGGTTTTATTAATGTTGCAAGTAATTTAGTTAAGTATAACAAACAGTATGAAAACATTATTGAAAACCAACTCGGTACTGTTATAGTCGCGAATAACTTAGATGCGGCTAATAAAATTAGTAGAAAGTCTAATAATAAGTTTAAAATTGTTACATTAGATGGCGATGTAGTTCATGTTGGTGGATCTATAACAGGTGGATCTAGAAAAAAAGAAAGAAATATAATTTCTGATAAATACGAACTAGAACTAACTATGTATAAGTTAAAAGAATTAGATTCAACAGTTAAAGATTTAGAAGAAAAAATAAACGAAGTAGACTATAATATTAAAAGTATGGAAGATGAACTTTATTTAGTTACCAAAGAAAAGGTTAGTGCAGAACAAAAGTATTTGGAATCGCACAATTTGGTTAATCAATATAATGAAAAACTTGAGGCTTTAGAAAGAGAAATAAAAGGGATTAACAACGTATTAAATAAAAAACTATCTAACGAGGAAGAGGAAGTTTTAAAACTTTTTTATGAAAAGGAGAAAGAATACAACGATTGTTTTTCTATGTTAGAGCAGTTAGAATCTAAGCGTTCAAAAGCGAAAGATGATTTAGATTTATATAATTTGAGTTTAAAGAAAGAAAATTCAACATACTTAGAAATATCTAAAAATTTAAAAGCTAATGAAATTGAGTTGAATAGGGTAGATGTTAAGTTAGATACACTTTTGAATAATTTATCTGAACAGTATTCTATGACTTATGATTACGCGTGTAAAAATTACCTTCTTGAAATTAATGTTGATGAAGCTAGAAAGCGAGTGTCAACTTTGAAGTCACAAATAAAATCATTAGGTGAAGTTAATATAGGTGCGAAAGATGAATATGAAAAAACTAGCGAAAGAAAAGACTTTTTAGAAAAGCAAATAGAAGATTTAGAAAACGCTAAAGACACCTTATTAGAAATAATTAACAAGATGGATAATGTTATGAAAAAAGAGTTTCAAAAAACTTTTGAAGTTGTTAACGAAAATTTCAAACAAGTATTTAATGAGCTTTTCAAGGGTGGTAATGCTTATTTAGAGTTAACAGATAAAAGCAATATGCTTACTACCGGGATTAATATTGTAGCCTCTCCGCCTGGTAAAAAGTTATCAAGTATATCTTTATTATCTGGTGGTGAAAAAACATTAACAGCGATAAGTTTGTTGTTTGCTATTTTAAAATCAAGGCCGGTTGCTTTTTGTATTTTAGATGAAGTGGAAGCTGCGCTTGATGAAGTTAATGTGGCATCTTTCGGTGAATTCTTAACTAAATTTAAAAAAGACACTCAATTTATACTTATAACACATAAAAAGAAAACAATGGAATTTGTTGACACACTGTATGGTATTACTATGCAAGAATCTGGTGTTAGTAAACTAGTTAGTGTTAAATTAGAAGAAATGAAAAAAGACATTTAATTAAAAAATGTCTTTTTTTGTTAATCCTATATTGTTTAATGCTTTTTCAAATTCTGGGATAACCCCTATATTATCGGTTCTGTGGGGTGGTAGTTGATATATATCATGCCCAGGAAATTCATTCCCTTCAACAACATCAAGTCCTTTATTAGTGACTGCTATATCCCAACCAACAATACCAATATTTTTTTCAACTAGTGCTAATTTTTTAGAAAATTTTATTATCTCATCCCACTTTGGAATAACATAACCTTTAATATTTGTTTGGGTCATTGGGTGTTTGTCGTATAAATTACCATCTTTATCTAGGGCATTATATTTTATTTCCCCTGTTTTCACATCGATTGGAACAACCATACCACCACTATTAAAGTTGTCGACAAACTTATTATTATTTCCTATTCTAAAATAAGCACTAAAAACAGTCGATTTATTGTTTTTATTGTTATATAAAGTAATTACCCTAATTGTGTTTATAGAGTGAGGATACATTTTATTAACATCATCGTGCTGAGTAATGTTTTCTTCTAACAAGTTTATTTTATTTTGTATTAAATAATTAAACAGTTCTTTTTTATCAGTCTCATCAACATTAATTTTTTCAATACCTTTTCCACAAGTGCCATCGATTGGTTTAGCAATAAAGTTAACTTTTCCATTAGTAAACTTTAAAAATTTTTCATAAGAATTTTCATTTATTAAAATCCAATCTCTATTAATAAATTTTTTGAACTTCTCATTGAACTTTGGTTTGTATAAAAAAGTGTTAAAATATTTCTTATCATTAAAATATTTTATTATCATATTGTTTTTACCTCTTGTTAAAACAGTACTTCTTTGCTGCTTATTCATATCATACATTTCAAAAAGATAATAGTCCATATATCCGGCTTGATATTTTATACCACAATATATAGTATCAAAGAAAATAAATATTTTATTTTTATTTGTTTTTTTGTTTACTTTATTTATGTAATTAAAAAAGTTTTTATAATCTAAATTTTTAATTCGTATAAACAAGTATTTTATGTTTTTCATAAAAATCTAATTTCTCCTTCTTCATAAAATCTTTTTTTGGGGTCTATTCGATCATAAAACATTATTCCATCTAAATGGTCTAGCTCGTGCTGAAAAGCGATTGCTAATTCCTCTCTGGCTCTGATCTTTTTCTTTTCACCATTAACATCAAATCCTTCAATTGTGATTCTAGCATGTCTAAGTACATGTCCTTCAATTTCTTTATCAACACTTAAACAACCTTCACCTAAGCCAGCTGCAATCATTTCTTTTGATTGACTAATAACTTTAGGATTTATTAAAACATATTCTTTGAATTTTCCCTCTTCGTATTCATGAACAACTACAACAATTCTTTTTAACATACCTAGCTGCACAAAAGCTAATCCCATTCCTGGTCTAATATCATATTTTTCAGATAAATCAGGTATTTGGCTATATGTTAAATGCTTAATAATTTTATTGATTGTATCTTTATCAGAAGAAGATAACGGAAAATTAACTTCTTTACTTTTTTCTCTTAAAATTTTGTTAGAATCCTTAACGATTTCTAATTTTTTAAACATAGTATCACCTCATCAACGATATTATATCATATTTTACTTTTATTTAACTATTTACTATTATAAAATTGTTAAATTATGTTATAATTTATAAAGGTGATAACGTGAGTGATTTTTTAAAAATGACTATAAAAAATTTAAGAGACATAGATAAACCTATCGCGATTATAACAACTCTTTTTTTCGCATTCGGACTTTTAAATATTTTATCAGCTTCCTCAGAAACAGTGGTGAGATATAGTCAACCATTATTTTTTTATATGCAAAGACATGCATTCTTTTTAGTAATTGGTTTTGTTATGTTTTTGTTTATAATCAATATAAGTACTAAAAAACTTGATAAAATATCACTATTACTTTTTGGTGGTGCTTTGTTTTTAAATATATTATTAATTATTGTAGGGCAAGAGCATAAAGGTAATTTAAATTGGTTCTCAACTGGGGGACAACCAAGTGAACTTGCAAAACCGGCGATTATCCTTTTTAGTGCAATAATATTTGAAACTAAATTTAGAAGGTTGCAAGATAAAAAGTATAGTTTTCAAGATAATTTACAATTATTAATATTTATATCGGCAGTTTTATTTTTACTACCAATAATTGTTTTTCAAATTCACGGTGATGCCGGTGGTGGTGGACTGATGGGTTTAATAAGCATTGCAATATTTTTGGCTAGTCCTATAAAAAAAGAAGATAAAACAATTTTGATTGGTTTATTTACAGCATTAGCTGGACTATCATTAATAATAATGGCAGCGACAGGAACTGGACTTTTTGGACCAACCCAAGTTAGCAGGTTAACTAATTTTAGAGATCCTTGTAGTGATTATGAGGGGACCGGCTTTCAAGTTTGCAACTCATTTATTGCAATAAATGAAGGTGGAATATTTGGAGTAGGTCTTGGTAATAGTGCTCAAAAGCATTCATATATTCCAGATGCTCATACTGATATGGTTTTTGCAATTATAGCAGAAGAACTAGGATTTATAGGTGCTTCTTTAATATTGTTTTTTAAATTTTATTTGCTAAAAAGAATTTTAGATATATCAAAAAAAGCTTGTAATATAAGAGGGCAATATATCGCACTTGGATTTGCTTTTTATATGTTTTTCCATACATTTATTAATTTAGGAGGATTATTTGGGCTTATACCTCTAACCGGGGTGACGCTTCCATTTTTTAGTTATGGACCTTCATTTACGCTTTCTTTTATACTAGGATTAGCATTAGTACAACGAGTGCACATTGAATCGGTTAGAAAAAAAATTAAAATAAAATAAAAGAAATACGCTTTACTAATTGTATATATTAGTGAGGTGTTTTTTTATGAGAATATATAAATATAAAAATTTAATTTTAAATGCTGTTTTAATAGTAGTAATAATAACGTTAGTTGTAATTAGTCAAAATGAGGAACAAACTATTACTATCAAAGAAAAAGAGTGCAAGCCATGTGAAGAAATAATAGTGAAGGAAGAAAAGTATGTTTTCGCAGATATAAAAGGAGAAGTAAAAGAAGAAGGGGTATTAAAACTTCCTAAAGGCTCTAGAGTAATAGATTTTATTAATAAAGCCGGCGGTTTTAAAAAGGATGCAAACACTATAAATATCAATTTAAGCAGAGTAGTTGAGGATCAAGATGTTATTTATGTTTTTGATGATGATTTTTTTGAAAAAGAAGTGTTAATAGAAGAAGTAATTATTAAAGAAAAGTGTATTTGTCCAGATGTAAATTATGAAAATTGTGATATTTATGAAGACTTAGATGAAGATACAAAGTTAATAAACATTAACGAAGCAAGCATAGAGGAGTTAACTACTTTGCCTGGAATAGGAGAAGCAAGAGCCAAAGACATTATCGCTTATAGGGAGGAAAATAAATTTTTAAAAAAAGAAGAGATTATGGAAGTTTCTGGAATAGGAGAAGCGTCTTATAATAACTTTAAGGAACTTATTACAATATAAAAAGACATACTTTATAATATTATTTTTTGCGATAGTATACTCTGTATTAATTATTAATTTTAAAAACCATGAGTATAAAAAAGATAGTATAGTAGGCATTGTTTATGAAATAAGTGAAAACTATATTTTAGTAAATTCTAGCCAAAACTTTATTGTATATACTTCTGATACAAGCAAGTTTATTTATGGTGATAAGGTTTTTTTAGAAAATGATAAAACAGAAATTAGAGAAAGCAGAAACTTTAATGTTTTTTGTTATAAAAAATATTTAAAATCAAAGAAAATCTTTAATGCAGTATCAACAGATGATATTTCCATACTTAAAAGTGATTCAAAACTTTATTTTTTGAAAAATTATTTGAATGAAAAAAGTAGTAGATTTGAGAACGAAAACTACATAAAAACTTTCATATTAGGCAAAAACATTGGTAATGAATATTATAATAAAATGGGTATTGGCCATTTATTTTCAATCTCTGGAATGCATGTAATGTTTTTTTCATTTATATTGCTGAGCATTTTAAAACTATTCATTAAAAGAAGTTTATATAGTTATATTTTAGTATCTATTTTTTTATTACTGTATTCGTTTTTAATTATGAAGGTTTCGGTTTACAGGGCTGCTTTATTATTTATATTAGTATTTTTTAAAAAAACTTTTAAAATTGAATTAAAAAATTATTATATTTTAATTTTTATTTTAAGTATAATGCTTTTTTATAATCCTTATTATTTGTTTAGTCCATCATTTTATTATTCATTTATTGTGACTTTTTATATATTAGTTTTTTCATACAACAAAAAATATGAAAACTATTTTTTAAAACTCTTCAACATTTCATTAGTTGCCAGTTTAGCTAGTTTTCCAATTACTATTTATTACTTTTTTGAATATAACATATTATCTTTTATTTATAACTTAATATTTATACCAATTGTCACTTTAGTTTTGTTTCCTGTTTCAGTATTATCTTTTGTTTTTTCAAATGAATATATTTTATCTTATTTAATTGTCTTATTCGAAAACCTAGTTACATATTTAAACAATGACTCTTTTTTAATTATATTTAAAAGACCAAATATATTATTAACTATAATATATTATTTTATTTTGTTTTTATATGTGAAAAGTTCAAATATAAAGTACTTTATGATAACTATATTAATAATTTTAATAATCAAAAACAGTAACTATTTTATAAATTATTCAAAACTATACATGATAGATGTAGGCATGGGAGAAAGCATCTTATTTGTAATGCCAAGAGCAAGCAAAGTTTTTTTATTCGATACAGGGGGTCATTTTTATGATAATGAATATAATTTAAGCAATTATGTTATTATTCCTTTTATAAAAAGTTTAGGTATTAATAGAATTGATTATTTAGTAATTACTCATGGTCACTTAGATCACGCCAAAGAAGCACCAAACATTATAAGAAACTTTGATGTAAATAATGTTTATTTAAACAGTGGTGGAAACAATTATTTAGAAAATAAAATTGTTAATGTAGCGACTAAAAAAAGTGTGACTGTTAAAAATATTAGTAAGTACAAAATCAAAGTTAATGATTACACTTTTAACTTTATCAATGATGTGTATACTGATGAAAACGAAGATAGCTTAGTATGCTTTATTACTTTTGATAATTATAGTGTTTTACTTACAGGTGATATTTATAAAAAACAAGAAGAAAAAATACTTAAAAATTATGGATTAAAAGATATAGATGTTTTAAAAATATCACACCATGGTTCTAATACTAGTAGCTCGAAAAAGTTTTTAAAAAATTTGAACCCAAAAGTAAGTTTGATTTCTGCATCCAAAAATAATTTATATAATTTACCTAGCAAGAAGGTATTAAATAATTTAAATAAATATTATAAAACGAGTAGAAATGGGATGATTTTAATAAAATTTAAGGAAAAAATGGAAATTTTTACATTTTTTTGATATAAAAAAAGGAATTTTGTTTTTAGTATCGTATATTATACTAGGGAGTGATCTATTTGAGCATAGTATCTAAAGAAGAAATTCAAAATATTAGAAATAATATAAACATAGTTGATTTGATAAGTGGATATGTTTCCTTGACTAAAAGAGGGAAAAATTATTTTGGCGTTTGTCCTTTTCATGATGATAATAATCCTAGTATGAGTGTTTCAGAAGAGAAGCAAATTTATACATGTTTTTCTTGTGGTGCGACAGGAAATGTTTTCAATTTTTTGATGGATTATGAGCACATAAACTTTAAAGAAGCGCTTAAGATTGCCGCTGATAAAGCTGGAGTTAATATCGACATTGATGTAACTAGAAAAGAAGAGAAAGAAAATCCGGTTTATAAAATATATGATATTTCAAATAAATTTTTTAAAAATAATTTAAATACTAAAATGGGTATGGATGCGAAAAAGTATTTAAAAGATAGAGAAATAAGTGATGAGGCTATAAAAGAATTTGAAATTGGATTATCACTTAATGAAAAAGACAGTTTAACTAATTTACTTTTGAAAAAAGAATTCGATAATGAAAACATTTTGAAAAGTGGATTAGTTTTGAAAAACGAAAAAGGAATGTATGATGCGTTTTATAATAGAATCATGTTTCCGCTTTGGGATTTGTATGGAAATGTAGTGGCTTACAGCGGAAGAGATTATAAAAATCAAAGTACAAACAAGTATGTTAATACTAGAGAGACCGATATTTTTAAAAAAGGAGAACTTTTATATAATTATCATCGGTGCAAAAATTATTCTAGAATAAATAAAAAAGTCATTGTAATGGAAGGTTTTATGGATGTTATTAAAGCCTATGATGCAGGTGTTAAGAATGTTGTTGCAACAATGGGAACAGCATTTACAAATGATCACGTAAATTTGATTAAAAGACTTTCAAATGAAGTTCTTTTATGTTTTGATTCAGATGATGCTGGAGTTAACGCTACAATTAGTGCGGCTGATATTTTAACTAAAAACAATATAGTACCAAAAATCATTCAAATAGAAGAAGGCCTAGATCCTGATGATTATATTAAGAAGTATGGTAAGGAAGCTTTTGTTGAATTAACTGAAAATCCTACTGATCTAATTGATTTTAAATTAAAACACTATAAAAAGACATTAGATTTGAATTCTAGCGATGGACTTTCAAAATATGTTAACTTAGCAACTCAAGCGATTAATAAAATTGATGATGATATATTAATTGAAGTTTCAATTAATAAACTTGCAGAAGAGAGTGGACTTGATAAACAGTTTTTAAAATCAAAAATAGTAAAAAAAGACGAAAAAAAAGAAGAAGCATATATTTCAAGTTCAAAACCAATTATTAAAAGAAAATATAGCAAATATGAAAAAGCAGAGATGAATTTAGTTTATTATATGCTAAATGATGTTTCGATTATTCAATCATATTTAAAAAAAGTAAGCTGTTTACCAAGTAAAAGGTTTCGTGATTTAGCAAAGCATATAATTATTTTTTACAAAAAAAACAATTATATTAATGAAGCTGATTTAATAACAGAAATAGAAGATGAAGAAATAATTAAAACTATTGGTTTTTTAAACGGATTAAATTTAAAAAAAGATTATGCAAAAGAAGAAATTGAAGATTATATTAAAGTAATTGAAGATTATAATTTAGATTATTCTATTGAATTACTTAAAAGAAAATTGAAAGATAGTAGATCATCTAGTGAGAAGGCAAAAGTTGCTCAAGAGATAGTAGAATTAAAAATGAGGAGAGATAATAATGATTAATGAAATAAAAACGTTTGGGGAGAGAAAAGCTGAATTAATTAAGTTGGGAATTGAGAATGATAATAAGTTAACGTATGAAGAGTTAGCAACAGCATTAAAAGGGCTTGATTTGGATGCTGATTCGTTAGATGAACTTTATGATGCTTTAGGTGAGCACAAAATTGAAGTTGTAGCACCAGATGAAGAAGCAGAAGGAAAAAAGATACAAGTTGAACCAGATGAAATTTTAACTAAAAATTTAACTATCGACGATCCGGTTAGAATGTATTTAAAAGAAATAGGTCAAATAAAGCTATTGTCGATGGATGAAGAATTAGCTTTAGCTGATCAAATTATCGCAGGTGATTTGAGTGCTAAAAGTAGACTTGCTGAAGCAAATTTAAGATTAGTTGTAAGTATTGCCAAAAGATATGTTGGTCGTGGGATGCTATTTTTAGATTTGATTCAAGAAGGTAATATTGGGTTGATGAAAGCGGTTGAAAAGTTTGATGTTGGTAAAGGGTTTAAGTTTTCTACTTATGCAACATGGTGGATAAGACAATCCATTACTAGAGCTATAGCTGATCAAGCAAGAACAATTAGGGTTCCTGTTCATATGGTTGAAACAATTAATAAACTTGCAAGAATCCAAAGACAAATGACTTTAGAACTTGATAGAGAACCAACTGAAGAAGAACTTGCTAAAAAAATGGAAGTTCCTGTAGAAAAAATAAGAGATATTTATAAAATTAGTCAAGAACCAGTTTCTTTAGAAACACCAATTGGTGAAGAAGAGGATTCACATTTAGGTGATTTCGTGCCAGATGAAAGAAATTTGTCTCCTGAGGAGTATGCTACAAATGAGATGTTAAAAGATGAAATTGGTAGTGTGTTAGAAACTTTAACAGAGCGTGAGGAAAAAGTAGTAAAGTTAAGGTTTGGACTTGAAGATGGAAGAGGTAGGACTTTAGAAGAAGTTGGTCAAATGTTTGGCGTAACAAGAGAACGTATTAGACAAATAGAGGCGAAGGCTCTTAGAAAACTAAGACACCCATCACGTGCTAAGAAATTGAAAGATTATTTGGGTGAATAATATGTTATCTAAAAGGTTATATGAACTTTCTAATTTAGTAATTACTAAAAAAAGGGTTGTTGATGTTGGGTGTGATCATGCTCTATTAGGTATTTATCTTTTAAAAAATGAGAGAGTTGCTAGTGTATTAGCAATTGATGTTAACGAAAATGCTATAAAGGCTGCTAAGGCTAACAAAAAGAAATATGTTGTGCCTAATTTAGAAATAATGTTGAATGACGGACTTGAAAATGTCACATTAAGAGAGTCTGATAATGTTGTCATCTCTGGGATGGGTACTAATACTATAATTAAAATATTGGAAAATAGTGATTTTAAAGCAGCTAGAACAATTATTATTCAAAGTAACAATAATTTGTATAAACTAAGAAAATACATGTATAAAAACAAATATAAAATTGATACTGAATTTGTCGTTTTTGAAAAGGGTAAATACTATGTTTTAATAAGGTTTATTAGAGCTAGAAAAGAAAAATACAAAAATGATGATGAAAAAAAACGTGATGAAAAATTAAAAAAAGAAACATATAGTTTTTCAGAACTTTATTTTGGTAAGTATACAAAAAGGTATAAAGATTATATGAAATATGTACACGATAATTTAAAAGAAACATATAAAAATATACCGTATACGAAAGTATTTAAAAAAGCAAAATACAAAATATTAGTTTGTTTGGCTAAAAAAAGAAAAAAATAAGTTATTTTTTTCTTTTTTTTATGTTATAATTGTAATAACGATAAAGTAGGGGATTGGCGGTGTTTTTTGTGGGCAAACCAAAGTATTTATTACCATTTATTTTTGTTTACAAAAGTTTAAATTTTCTTTTGCACATGCCTTTTAGATTTATTAAGTATTTTTCAGTAGGTTTTTTCTTGTTTGTATACGTTTTATCGTATACAACAATTAATACACTAACAAATATTTTAATATACTTTTTAAAAGGAGCAAGAATTTTATTAATTTATATGTTTTTGTTTTTGGGTATATTATTTGATTATATTAACTCATTTTTGGACTTTGTATTTAGAGGGTTTGTATACTCTTGCTATTTTGTTTATAGAGTTTATTATAAAATCTTTGAGAAGTTCATTTTTGCATACAAAAAGAATCAAGAAGTTAAAGCTTTAATGAGGAAAGAAAAAGAAGCAGAAATCGAAAGAAAAAGAAAAGAAAATGAAGAGCGTCAAAAAAGATTGGCTGCCAAAAAGAAAGATTTAATCGAAGAGAAGAAAAAACAAAGAGAAGAAGAACTCAAAGCAAAAGAGTTAAATAATTATAAAAACGATCAAATTGACCTTGGGAAAAAGTCATTAGGAGATTATATTAATAGTTTTTTAGAAGCTTTAATAAAAGGGCCATACACTTTAAAAAATAGTATAAAAAAACAATATAATAATTTAACATTAATTAAAAATCGTAAAAACAGATTAGAAGTTGAAAAAGAAGCACTATTGTCTTCATTTGATGAGGATAAAGAAGAAAAGAGTAAAACTAAACAACTGTTTGAATATGTAGCTAAAAATGCAGATGGTAAAGTAGTAAAGGGATACTTTGATGCTTATTCGAGAGTTGAAGTACATTCATTTTTATTATCTGAAGACATGGAAGTTTATAGTATTAGAACTAATAAGATGATAAGAGCTTTATATGGTAATAGTGGTACGTCTATTAAAATAAAAAATAAAGACTTAATATTCTTTTTAACACAATTGTCAACTTACATAAAGGCGGGAATACCGCTTGTTGACTCACTTAAAATTTTGACAAATCAATTTCCTAAAAAAAGTTATCAAAGAGTATTTAGGTCAATCATTTATGATTTGACTATGGGTGATTCGTTTAGTGAAGCCCTTACTAAACAAGGAAATACATTCCCACAAATATTAATAAATATGATAAAGACTGCTGAAATGACAGGACAGCTTGCCGAAGTTTTAGACGATATGAGTGAATATTTTACAGAAATAGATAAAACCAGAAAACAAATGCTTACAATAATGTTATATCCAATTATTATATTTACTATTTCAGTTGGTGTAATAGGCTTTATTTTAATATTTGTTATTCCTAGATTCGTTCAAATTTATGAATCGATGGATAGTTCACAAATACCTGAGTTTACATTGTTTATTATGAGAACAAGTGATTTCTTGCAAAATAATACATTGTATATTGTTCTAGGCTTTATTGTCTTTGTAATGATTTTTAAATACTTATACTCAAATGTAAAGTTATTTAAAACAATGGTTCAGTGGATACTGATGAAAATGCCTGCATTTGGTGATGTTATTATATACAATGAGATTACAATGTTTTCTAAAACATTCTCATCTCTTTTGTCGCATAATGTTTTCATTACTGATAGTATGGAGATTTTAAATAAAATTACTAATAATGAAATATTTAAAATGCTTATTTTAGATACTATTACAAACCTTGCGAAAGGTGAAAAAATATCTAAATCATTTAAAGAACACTGGGCATTTCCAGTGCCTGCATATGAGATGATTGTAACTGGTGAAAAAACTGGACAACTTCCTGAAATGATGAGAAAAGTTGCTGACTATTACCAGGAGTTACACTCAAACTCAGTTACTAGATTAAAAACATTTATTGAGCCATTTTTGATCATATTCTTAACAGTGGTAGTTGGAGGAATTGTTCTTGCTATAATTATTCCAATGTTTAATATGTATCAAACAATTCAAAGTTAGGAGGAATTATGGAAATCATAATTATAATTACATTATTTATTTTAGGGTTAGTATTCGGTTCATTTTTCAATGTAGTAGGGTATAGATTACCTAAAGAAGAATCGATAGTTCATCCACCATCCAATTGTCCTATTTGTAAGCACAGATTGACTCCAATTGAGTTGATTCCTGTGCTTTCTTGGTTAATTCAAAGAGGTAAGTGCAAAAATTGCAAAACTAAAATAGGGGCATTCTATCCTATTTTTGAGTTTATAACAGGTGCTTTGTTTGTTTTTACATATTTAGTTTTTGGACTAAGTATAGAATTAATTATCGGATTGATTTTTGTTTCATCATTGATTATAATATTCATTAGTGATTATCAAACTATGATTATACCTGATGAGGTGATTATATTTGCGCTTATTGCAAAGCTAATATATTCATTATATGCAGGTGATGTATCATTTTTCATGGTTTTATTCAATGGTTTCGTTGCCGCACTATTCATGCTTCTTTTAAAGAAGTTTGGAGATGTTGTTTTTAAAAAAGAATCTATGGGTGGTGGCGATATAAAGCTTATGTTTATTTTTGGTATGTATTTGGGGTTTCCAATTGCAATTATAACTATATTTTTAAGTTCATTTATTGCACTCCCTTATTCAATAATTACTATTAATAAAAACAAAGAGCATATAGTTCCATTCGGACCATTTTTGGCAATCGCTGCACTCATGTTATTTTTACTTCAAGTAGACTTTATGAGTGTTATCACAATATTATCTTAGGAGGGATATCATGAACTTAGCACTATTAGGGCTTGAAAATGTTGTTACTATATCATTGTTTGTTTTAGCAATAATCGTTACAACTTATGCCCAATTTAAAATAAAATCATCTTATGGGATGTACAAAAAAGTTAAAACAAAATACACAGGCCTTGCGGTTGCAAGAGAAATTTTAGATAAAAATGGATTATCTAATGTTAGAGTGGTTCAAACAAAGGGAGAACTTACAGATCACTATGATCCATCGAGAAAAGTCGTTAGGCTTTCTGAACATATTTATAATGCAAATAGTATTGCAGCAGTTTCGGTTGCAGCTCATGAAGTGGGACATGCTATACAAGATAAAGATGGCTATATTTTTATGAGAATTAGAGCTATGTTAGTTCCTGTTGTTAGGCTTGTTACTTACTTGGGTTATTTTAGTATATTTGTTGCCTTTATCGCCGGGTTAACCGGATATTTGTTAATAGGTATTTATATATTACTTGCTACATTCGTTTTTCAACTAGTTACATTACCAGTTGAATTTGATGCATCTAAACGTGCCAGAGCAGAGTTAGAGAAACATAATTTTATTACTGAAGATGAAAAAGTTAAAGTTGAAAACATGTTAGGTGCAGCAGCACTTACATATGTTGCTGGAATGATCGCAACACTGCTAAATATACTGAGACTTTTAATAATGTTAAGAGGTAGAGATTAACTCATTAATATGAGTTTTTCTTTTTCATAATTTAATTGTATAATGTTTAAGTCAAGAGGAGAAATGATGATGAAAAAAATATTTAATTTTATCGCAGCAGCTTTTAGTTTAGTTGTTTTGTATTTTTTGTTTACAATTTTTAGAAGTGGTTTTTTACCATCAAACTATTATTTTATTTTAGCTTTTTTAGTTTTGATAATATGTACTTTTATTGTTATAGGTATAACTTATTTTAAAAATAAAAAAGTTAAAGTATTTAGTACTTTTTTAGCGCTTCTAGTATCAGTGGTTATGGTTGTAGGTCTTAGGTATAGTAGTAATACTTTAAATTTTTTAAGGAATATGACCGGGTTAGAGTTTGAAACTACTAAATATTATGGTTTAGCATTAAAAGATTCAAATCATAATGAAATAGATGGTTTAAATGTATTACTTCACAATAACATGGCAGATGAAATGAGTTTGCTGAAAGATGAACTTAATGAAAAAAACACTACTATATCAGAAACTAATATTCTTGGTGATATTGATACTAAATTATTTAATAACGAATATGATGCTGTAGTAGTTGAGAAGAATTTTAGAGATATTTTAAATGAATCTAATAATTTATTTGAAGAAGAAACAATTGTAATTTTTGAATTTGAGGTTAGAAATAGAGTCGTAAGAGAAGACACTGATGTTGATGTTACTAACGATCCTTTTAGTATTTATATTTCAGGAATTGATACTCACGGTAGCATTAGCAATAGAGCTAGAAGTGATGTTAATATTGTTATGACTATTAATCCGAAAACTAAAGAAATTTTGTTAATAAGCATACCAAGAGATTACTATGTTAGAATTCCTGGTACTACAGGTTATAAGGATAAATTGACCCATACTGGAATATATGGTGTTGATGTTTCGAAAAATACTGTATCACAATTATTAGAAACAGATATTGAATTTTATTTAAGAGTGAATTTTTCATCAACTGTTAGATTAGTTGACGCTCTTGGTGGTATTAATGTCGATTCTAATTACGCATTTTCTGCTAAAGGATATTCATTTAATAGAGGAAATAACTTTATGGATGGTGAAAAAGCTTTAGTATTTGTAAGGCAAAGAAATAATTTACCAGGAGGAGATCGTGCCCGCGGTGAAAATCAACAAGCAGTAATCGAGGGATTAATAAACAAAACGACTCAAAGAGATGTTATAACTAGGTATAATTCAATTTTAAATAGCATGGATGGCATGTTTGATACTAATATGAGTAGTGATGACATTGTAAGTTTAATTAGAATGCAGATTTCTGATAATGCGAATTGGAGTATCGAACAATATAATTTAGATGGCTCTGATAGCAGCGACTTTACATATTCAAATCCATCTTCAAGAGCATATGTTATGGAACCAGATATGGAGACTGTTAATGAAGCAATTAGATTAATTAGACAAGTAAAAGAAGATTAAGGATTATAATCAATTTCTTCTTTTTTTATGCATAAAAAAAGCAAGTAATACTTGCTTTAAATCAAAACTTCAACATCATCGTCATATTCTGTTTTTGGGGTTGGCTCAGGCGTATTGTTACTTTCTTTTTGTGCTGGTTCGTTAGTATTAGTGCTATCTGTCTTAGCCATATTAGAAACTTGTAAGGCTTCTTTTAAGTCAAATGAATCATTTGCACTATCAACAACATCATTATCTAATTCAATTAATTTCAACATTTCTTCAAATGATGTAAGACCACTCATAACTTTTTCTAGTCCATCTTGAAGTAGAGTAGTAACATCGGCTTTATATACTAATGTTCTTAATTTATCTTTAGATAAATTATTACTTATAGCATCTCTAATTCCTTCATTTATTAATAAAACTTCATGTATTGATGTACGGCCCATATAACCATTACCACATTTTTCACAACCTTCAGCATTGTAAAGTTCTAAAACATCAACACCTAATGTACGTTTGAATAATCCTTTTTCATAATCATTAGTAGGCCTCTTAGTTTTACAATGATCACATAGCTTTCTAGCAAGCTTTTGTGAAACAATTCCTGTTAAAGCACTTGCAAGTAAGTATCTTTCAACATCCATATCAAGTAAACGCTCTATAGTGTTAAGAGAGTTGTTAGTATGTAGAGTTGATAAAACTAAGTGCCCGGTAATAGATGCACGAACAGCAATTTTAGCAGTTTCTGTATCACGGATCTCACCAATCATTATAATGTTGGGGTCTTGACGTAAAATAGATCTAAGTGCGAAGGCAAATGTTAAGCCGATTTCACTATTTGTTTGAACCTGGTTAATTCCTGCTATATCCATTTCTATTGGATCCTCAACAGTAATAATGTTAGTATCTTCTTTATTTAGTCTATGTAAAATAGAGTAAACAGTAGTAGATTTACC
The DNA here is from genome assembly GCA_007117695.1 of Bacilli bacterium. Classification (GTDB taxonomy): domain Bacteria; phylum Bacillota_I; class Bacilli_A; order RF39; family UBA660; genus CSBR16-113R1. The sequence goes on along the minus strand of SKFZ01000009.1, from coordinate 12,030 downwards.
AGTACCAGTTGCCCCGGTTACTAATATAATACCACTTGGTGTTTTTATCATAGATAAAACTTTTTTCAAATTTGAGTCACTAAGTCCTAAAGTTTCAAGCCCCGCTTTACTCATAGTATAATCAAGTAAACGAATAACTATCTTTTCACCTTCATTAGTAGGAAGAGAGGAAACACGAAGGTCTAAATCCAACTCTTGTAATGTTGTTTTTATAGCACCATCTTGTGGTAATCTAGATTCAGTAATGTTCATAGACGCTAAAATTTTAATTCTAGTAACTAGGTTTTTAACAACCGCATTTGGTATATTTGTGTAATCTATTAAAACACCATCTATTCTAATACGGACTTTCATTTCTTTTTCCATTGGATCAAAGTGGATATCACTAGCTCCATTTTTTGCAGCATCAATGATAATACTGTTAACAACCTCTACAACAGGTGTTTTATCAAAATCATATTTTCTTATCACATTTTCAACCCCTTTGAAACTTAACCTAGCATTTATTCTAAAACTATTATATAATATATTTAGAGTAAATACAATAAAAACGGAGGCTTAATTATGAAATTTAACAATAAAGGATTTTTGTTAATTGAAACATTAATTGTAACTGTGTTTGTCGTTTCAACATTGATTTTTTTGTTTGTGCAATTTCAAAGAATAGAAGCAAATTACAGTAGAACTTTCAACTATAATACAGTAGATGGTCTTTATAGGTTAGCAAATATAAGAGATTTTATCGAAGAGAATGTTTTTTTTGAAGCAAGAGATCAGTTAAATAGTTCAGGCCTTCCTTATGTTAATTTATCAACATGTAATTTAGTTGGTAATTTAAATGCAGAGTTGGCTGCCGAAATAGAATATTGTCAACTGCTTTACTCGGTATCAGAAGTTAAAACATTGATGTTAGTAGATGAAAACACTGAAAATGTTATTAGTGAACTTAGAAATATTACTTTTATAAGTGAGAGTAAAAAAGATTTCATTAAATATATTAATTACGAGGATGAAATTGGTAAATATAGGCTAATTGTTGAGTATGATGATGGTACTTTTGCAACCGTAATAGTATATTAGTAGGGGGAATTATGAATAAAAAAGGGTTTACAGTAGTAGAGTTAATTGTCTCAGTAACATTAACATTTGTAATTGTTAGTTTGCTTTTTCAAGTATTGCTATCACTAAGAGATGTATACGTTTCTAGTGGGATAAGAACTCAACTTTTAAATAAACAAACAATAATTAGTTCGAAAATAAATGAAGATTTATACAATAAAAATTTAGAAGCCGTATTAAAATGTGGTAGAAACTGTTTGAATTTTATATATAGTGATGGTTCTAATGCCAGATTAGTAATAGATGTTAGTAACCATATATTTAGTTATGGTGATTATTCAACTGAACTAGTATCTGGTAGCAGGTTTAATGATGTTGATATTAGAGTAGAGAAAACAGATGGTGTTTCAGAAGCTAAGTTAGACTCTGTTTTAATAGTAAAAGTGCCTATAAATCATAATTTTTTTGATACAAACTATGGTGTTAATATCTTATACCCTTTCAACAGCAGAAACACCTCAATAGAGGATGTTGTTTTTGATGGGTATAATGATCAAGAAGTGGCGGTTTTATTGAAAGGTTCTTCAAACATGAAAGTTTATCAATATACTGAGCCAGGTTGGTACACCATTGAGGGTGACAATGATTTAATAGAAAACGATCCACGAGTAGAAGTTGTTGGCGAAGTTGATAATGAAACTTATGGTGTATACGAATTAGAATATATTTTTAGAATTGATGATGAAGTTGTTGATATAAAAACAAGAACGGTTGAAATAATTGATGAATGCAGCGGAACAATAATTGATTATAGAGATGGTAATACTTACAAAATTACTAGAATTGGTGAACAATGTTGGTTTGCTGAAAATCTTGCATATACAACAACTGAATGTTTAAACGCGGACTTTGATTCTTCAGAACCTTATAATGCATGTAGAATTCATGGGCCAAATGAGGGTTCAAACCAAGGAAGTTATATGTCAGGGATTGAAGAGGAAGTATTATATCAATGGGAGTTAGCTATGGATGGTTCTAATGAAGAAGGTGCTGAAGGTATATGCCCTGCTGGTTTTAGAATTCCATCGGATGATGATTTTAAAGAAATGGAAACATTTTTAGGGTTGTCAGAAATAGATTTAGATGAAACAGGATTGAGAGGAACAACCGAAGGTGAAATGTTAAAGTCGGAAATTGATTGGGATGGAAGTAATGATATTGCATTTAATGCAATACCTTCAGGATATAGATCACCTACTATTGGATTAATATTTGCAGGACAACAAAATTCGTGGTTAACATCATCGTTAGCTAATGATGATAATGTATGGACTAGAAGTTTATTTTCTGATAGTGATGAAATAAACCGATCAATAGTCTCACAATCTGTTGGTAACTCCATTCGATGTATTTTAAATAATTAGTGTTAAGAGGTGAGTATATATGAGTGAAAAACAATTAAAAATTATAAACATTATATTAATAATCATATTAATTTTATTACTTCCAATACCAAGGTATAAAGTTAGTACTCCTGGAAGAGGAAGTTTAATAAGTGAAGCATATGATTATACAAGTACTAAAGAGCAAAGCATATATGTTCCTTATGTTCTTACGAAAGGGGCAACATTAGGTTATTATATTAGAAGTAAATTTGATGATAGGATAGACCTTTTTCAGTATAAGGAAAGCTTTTTTAGAGATGATGAGTATGAGATAGTATCAGAAATAGGTAGAAACATGGTAAATGAAACTTATTATAGAGCGCTTAGATGGCTTTTAGACTATGAAGGTATTGAATATAGCATAGATAATGAAAATTTTACTATTGCTTTTGTAAGCGAAGAAAGTAACTTCGAATTGAAAGAAGAAGACGTAATAAAAAAAGTAAATGATAGGATAATTAATAACTTTGATGATTTTTATGAAGCTATAGGTGATATAGATGATGAAGAAGAATTTAATATTACCGTATTAAGAGATGAGAAAGAAGTTGAAATAACTGGAAAGCGTTATTATGATGATGAACGTGAACAATATTTAGTTGGGATAATAGGTTCAGAGTATTATGAAATAAACACAGATGTCGGGTTTGAAATTAATGAACAAAGAAGAGTAAGTGGATCATCTGGGGGGCTTGCTACAGCACTTTCGATGTATTATACATATACACAAGAAGAGTTATTTATAAATATATATGCTACTGGTGAAATAACTAAAGATGGAGATGTTTTGAAAGTTGGAGGCATCAAACACAAATTAATCGGTGGTGACAATAACGCTGACTTGTTTATACTACCTTATGAGAATAAAGAGGAATCTGAAAAAGTAGTTGAAGATTTTTCAATTCAAACTGAAATCATATATGTTTCAAGTATTATTGAGGCAATTGATAAATTAAATTTAAAGATGAAATAATAGACTTATTTCATTTTTTTTTGTATAATCTATTTAGGTGATTACTTTGAAATTAGAAAACATTGATAAATCAAAACTAACCCCAATGGTTAAACAATATGTCGATATAAAAGAAGAAAACAAAGATGTAATTCTTTTTTTTAGACTCGGAGATTTTTATGAAATGTTTTTTGAAGATGCCGTTTTAGCATCCAAAGAATTAGAATTAACACTAACAGGCAAAAATGCCGGATTAGATGATAGAATTCCTATGTGTGGTGTTCCACATCATGCTAAAGATATATATATCGAAAAATTAGTAGAAAAAGGACATAAGGTTGCAATTTGTGAGCAACTTGAAGATGCTAAAGATGTTAAGGGAATAGTAAAAAGAGGTATAGTCCAAGTTATATCGTCAGGAACTGTTATTAATAGTGACTTTTTAGATGAAAAAACTAATAATTTTATTGCTTCAATTATTGATGTAAAACATGCGTATGTTATTTCCTATACTGACATTACAACAGGAGATCTTTTTTCAAAAGTAATAAAAAAAGATAACACTCTTTTAATTAGTAATTTACTTTCACTAAATGTTAAAGAGATTGTCTTAAGTGAAAGTTTAGATCCTAAAATAACATCAACTTTGAAAAACAATTTTAATATAATTGTAACGTACTTGAAAAGTGAAACTGCTTATTATGAAAAACTTTATAGTGATGTTGAAGATATTAGAATTAAAAAATCACTAAAAGTACTGCTATCATATATATATGAAACTCAACTTAAAACATTAAACCATTTTAAAAATGTTATCATAGTGGATGAAAATGCTAGTATGAAAATGGATATTCATACTAAGAGAAACTTAGAGTTGACTGAGACAATGCGTCAAAAAGAAAGACAAAATTCTTTGTTTTGGTTGCTTGACAAAACAAAGACTGCTATGGGTTCTAGGTGCTTAAAAATGTATATTGAAAATCCTTTAATTAAGAAGGAAGAGATTATAAAAAGACAAGACATAGTTAGTAAGTTTTTGAAAGAATTCATTTTAAAAGAAGAATTAAAAGAATTATTAGATGAAGTTTATGATCTTGAAAGATTAAGTGGTAAAATTGCTTTTAGTACAGCTAATGCAAGAGATTTATTACAATTAAAAAGAAGTTTAATTCCATTACCTAAAATTAACGAAATATTAAAATCAATTAATTATGATAAAAGTTTAGTAGATTTAACTGACTTACATAATTTATTAGAAGAGGCAATTTACGAGGACCCACCTATTACTATAAAAGAGGGTTACATTATAAAAGATGGTTATAATAATGAATTGGATGAATTAAAAGACATTAGAAAAAATGGTAAAGACTTTATCGCTAGGTTTGAAAAGGAAGAGAAAGAAAAAACGGGAATAAAAAATTTAAAAGTAGGCTATAACAAAGTATTTGGATATTACATTGAAGTAAGTAAAGGACAAGTTATAAATGTTAAAGATGAGTATGGATATACTAGAAAACAAACCCTTAGTAATTGTGAGAGATATATTAGTCCAATTTTGAAAGAAAAAGAAGCAATGATATTAAATTCTGAGGAGAAAATAGTTAATTTAGAATATGAATTGTTTATGAAAATTAGAGATGAAGTTGCAAAATACATTACTAGTTTACAAAAAAATGCTAAAATACTTAGTGAGATAGATGTTTTACAATCTTTTGCAACTGTTTCAGAAAATAATAATTATACTAGACCACAAATAAATGAAGATAATTTAATTGATATGAAAGATGCTAGACATCCCGTTGTTGAGGTAGTGTCTGATGATGTTTATGTTGGTAATGATATATTTATGGATGATAAAACAAATGTTTTATTAATAACAGGCCCAAATATGGCTGGTAAGTCAACATATATGAGGCAAACAGCAATTATTAGTGTTATGATGCAGATTGGCTGTTTTGTACCTGCTAAAAGTGCTAATATGCCAATATTTGATGCAATATATACTAGAATTGGTGCCAGTGATGATTTGGTAAGTGGGGAATCTACTTTTATGGTAGAAATGAACGAGGCTAAAAACGCTGTTAGCAATGCTACTAAAAATAGTTTGATCATATTTGATGAGTTAGGAAGAGGTACCGCAACATTCGATGGGATGAGTTTGGCGCAATCTATTATTGAATACGTAGATAAAAAAATAAGAGCAAAGACATTATTTTCAACGCATTATCATGAATTGACTGATTTAGAACAAACTTTAGATGGTCTTAAAAATGTTCATGTTAGTGCTAAAGAAGAAGCTGGCGAAATAATATTCTTACATAAGGTTAAGGATGGTAGTGTTGATAAAAGTTATGGTATTCATGTGGCTAAACTAGCTAATTTGCCTGAAGAAATAACTAAAAGAGCAAGTGATATATTAAAAGTCTATGAAAACAAAGAAAAAAGTCGTGATAAAATAATTCAAGAAAGTTTTGATTTTTCTTTCGAAGAGACTAAAGAAGAAGATGAGACTTTAAAAGAAATAAAAGAACTAGATATACTTAAGTTAACCCCGATGGATGCAATAAACTTTTTGTATGAAATTAAGGAAAAAATAGAAAAAAAATGATATAATACTTTTAGGAGTGATGAAAATGATTTTATTAAAAAGAGAATATTTTTGGTTTTGGATACTGTTATATGCAATGGGAGGCCCTATATTACTTGCCGCAATGCTTGATTGTTTTAAAGAAGATTCTTGGTATTTCAATTGGAAAAATTGGTTAATAGGTTTAATATTATTATTTCCTTTTGCAGTAATGCTTAATGTTTTAAACTTTCAAATGTTAGCAGTGACCGCTAAAAAACTTGATATTGCCGGAAGCGAATATTATTTATCACCATATATATGGTTAATATTATTTATTGTGCCAATATTTGGTTGGATCTTATTGTTTGTAATGATAATTTATTTATATATTATGACATTTGTTAAACTATACCAAGGGGAAGCAGAGAAATATATAATAAAATAGAAAGTTAACTTTCTATTTTTTTAATTTGAAAATTATTATCATATACTATATACTTTTAAAATAAGGATAAGGTGTTTTTTATGAAAAAAGGTTTTACATTAATAGAATTACTTGCAGTGATAATTGTAATAGGATTAATCGCGTTAATAGCAACTCCAAATGTTATGGATGCAATAAATAACTCTAGAGACAAGGCTAATTTTGAAAGCGTTAATAACATACAAAGAGCTGGTGAAATATATTACTCTGGAGTACAAATAAATAATAATTCAATAAATTTTAATGAGAACATATTAGACGAGCTAGATTATTCAGGTAATCGACCAGACTCAGGAGAAGTTGTTGTTTTGCCAGATGAAAGTATTGCCCTTGCATTAGAATTTAATAATAAATGTTATTTTAAAATCGGGAATGAAATAACTGAATCAACTGATTATGAAACTTGTGATTTAACTAATATTACTTTAATGTCTGAATCTTGTTTTGAGTTTAGTGAGGGCGTTATAACAAACTATAATACTAATGAAACTGGGTGTATATCATCTGTTATTATACCATCGCATATTGATGGTGAAGAGGTTTTTAAAATAGGTGAAGAGGCATTTAGTGATAAGGGGCTTACTTATTTAGTTTTGCCATCAACTATAACTGAAATAGAAACACATGCATTCAGTACAAATAGTATTCCATCAGTTAATCTTTCAAACAATATTACTTCAATTGGAAGTTTTGCTTTTGCGTATAATGAATTAGAAAATATTGATATACCAAATACCATAAATGAGATAAGTTTTGGTGCGTTTAGAAATAATAATTTAACAAATGTAAGTATTCCAAGTAATATAATTAATATTGATGATCATGCATTTAGAGAAAATAATATTTCCACATTATCGTTAACAAATGGTTTAGAGAGAATTGGTGTTGCATCATTTTATTTAAATGTTATTGAATCTTTTAGTATGCCTAGTTCATTGGAAGAAATCGATGACTTTGCTTTTAGAGAAAATCATATAAACACTTTAAATATTCCAAGCACACTAAATAAAATTGGAACTAATGCTTTTCACACTAATTTACTTACAACACTTACTATTCCTGGAAACATAGAAATTATTGAAGATAATTCATTTAGAAATAACTTGATTGAAACACTAATAATTGAAGAAGGTGTTGAGGTGATAGGTCCTACATCATTTCATATTAATCAGATTCAAAGCATTTCATTGCCTAGTACATTAACTGATATAAAATTTGGTGCTTTTGCTAACAACAAAATTTCTAGTGTGGACTTTCCAAGTAGTTTAACTAATATTGAAACTGTTGCTTTTAGAGATAATGAAATCACTAGTGTAGATCTTCCTAATAATTTAACATCTCTTGGAAATGAAGCTTTTCATAGAAATGAAATAACTAATGTATCAATAAATTCTTTATTAACAACATTACCAAGATATGCTTTTGCAAGAAATAATATATCAGAAATAATTATACCCAACTCAATTACATCAATAGGGGAGCACGCTTTTAGAGAAAACATTATTAGCTCACTTACTTTATCAAACAATTTGGTAGAAATTGAAGATAGTGCGTTTTCTAATAATGAATTGACAACAGTTACTATTCCAAATAGTGTTTTATCGATTGGATCACATTCTTTTCGAGATAATTATATTGAAACAGTAGTATTATCAAACAATTTACTTACAATTGGAAATAGTACTTTTATAGATAATGAAATTACAAGCGTATTTATTCCAAATAGTGTAACAGATATTGGAACATGGACTTTTAGGCGTAACAATTATGGTGAAGGTGATGTAGAGATAGATAATTATGCAGCCAATGTAAATGTTGCGGTATCAGCCTTCGATGTTACTCCTGTTTATTTAAGAGATTAATATTAAAATACATATTTTTATGATATAATTTAAGTGGTGATAATGTGATTAAAGATTTAATAAATTTTATTAAAACTAAAAGAATTGATAATTTAGAAAACGAATTAAATAAAGTTTTAATAAGTGTAGAAAAAATGGAAGAAAAAGAACAATTTGAAGTTCTTCTTGATTTCAAACTTATAGTGCAAACGGAAGCTAAAAAAAGAAAATTAAGCAGCTTCTTTGCGGGACTTGCTTTATTTGTTATTAATGTTGTTCTTCTTGTTATGTCATTTTTAGTATTTAATTTTATTTTTAATACATTGCTTGGCGTAGTATTTTATTTAGAAGACAATATAGTTAATATAGCAACTATCATTTCTTTCATTGTTACTTTTTTGTTCATAAGTTATTTTTTTAAATTTTGGTATGAATTAATTTTTGAAAAATACAGAAAAAAAGTAGAAGAAGTTAACATTATTCTTAAAAAATTAACATTAATTAGAGATGCTCTTAAAGCTGAAGTTCCAGAATCATTGAAAAGACATCACTATTTGAATTATTTAGATGAGGCTAAAGAATATTTTAAAAATATGGAAAAAAAATAACATTACAGAAGTAATGTTTTTCTTTTACTTTTAATAACTTAAGTGCTATAATTATTGTGGTGATAATATGAAAAAATTAACAAGAAGTGAACTTAGAAATAAAATAATGACAATTCTTTATCAAATAAATGTATATAGAAAAAACAATATGAAATATGACATTGAAGAAGTTATAAAAGAAGTCTTAGAAATGGAAAATGAATTTGTAAAAGAAGTTGTATATGGTGTAGTTACTCATGAAAAGGAAATCGATGAAATTGCAAATAAATACTTAAAAGATTGGACAATAGACAGATTAGGTTATACTGATCAAGCAATTTTAAAAATGGGTATTTTTGAATTAACATATACAGAAACTCCAGACATTGTTTGTATTAATGAGGCGATTGAACTTGCTAAGATGTATAGTGATGATGAAGTTAGAAAAATGATTAATAGTGTTTTAGATAAAGTTTACCATAATAAGTAGGTGATATAATGGAAAATAAATACTTAACAGTTAGTGCTTTAAACAAATATTTGAAACACAAATTTGATACAGATGAAAACTTATCAACTGTTTTTTTGAAAGGCGAAATATCAAATTTAAAAGGAACAACAGGGCATTTATATTTTTCATTAAAAGATGAAAATGCTAGAGTTAGTGCTGTAATGTTTAAAGGCTCGACAAAAAGATTAACTTTCACTCCAAAAGATGGACAAACTGTATTAGTAATAGGTAGAGTTTCAGTTTATGAAGTTACAGGAAACTATCAAATTTATATAGAAGACATGAAAGAGGATGGATTAGGAAGTCTTCATGTGGCTTTTGAAAACTTGAAAAAAGAATTAGATGGGTTAGGCCTTTTTAAAGAAGAAAATAAAAAAGAATTACCTAAAATACCAAACAAGATTGGTATTATTACAGCAGAGAATGGGGCAGCAGTAAAAGATATATTAACAACATTAAAAAGAAGGTATCCGTTTGCTGAAACTTATTTGTTCCCAAGTCTTGTTCAAGGTAAAAATGCTCATGAATCAATTGTTAGTGCTATTAAAAAAGCTGATCAATTTAGATTGGATGTAATTATTTTAGGGCGTGGTGGGGGCTCCATTGAGGATTTGTGGAGCTTTAATGAGAAAGATGTAGCGTATGCTATATTTGAGGCTAAAACACCAATTATTAGTGCAGTAGGCCATGAGGTTGATTTTACAATTAGTGATTTTGTGGCAGATAAAAGAGCACCAACACCTACAGCCGCCGCGGAAATTGTTGCTCCTAATTTTATCAACATTTTAACTAATATAGATAATGTTAAAATTAGGGCCAATAAAATAATTGAAAATAAATTAAAATACATACAAAATGTTTTTATAAGTTATAAAGATCATTATATTTTAAAAAATCCTTTTGTTTTATATCAAAATAAGCAACAACAAAAAGATCAGTATGTAGAGATATTAAATCAACTTATAATAAATAAAAAAAATTCATTGCATAATATTTATAACAACATTATAAAAAGTTATATTATTGAAAAACCAGAATTAATAACTAAAGATTATCATAACTCGCTTAACAATAAGATTGATAAGTTGAATATATTAAATCCACTCAATACCTTAAAAAGAGGTTATACTATTGTTAAGAAAGATGATAAAGTTGTAAAAATAAAAGATTTACAAATCAATGATAAAATTACAATTAAATTTAAAGATGGAAATGTTAATACACTTGTAAAGGAGGTAAATTATGAGTGAAAAAGTTAAATTAGAGGATGAGTTAAGTAAATTAGAGGAAATTATAAAAGAGTTAGAAGACGGTGATTTAGACTTAGATTCGGCAATTGACAAATATACTGAAGCTATGAAGCTTGCAAAATCTTGTCAAAAAAAGTTAGATGAAGCAGAAGAAAAAGTAACTAAGATTGTAAAAGAAAATAATGAATTAGAAGATTTTAATGTTGAGTAGGGATTGTATGAAAAAAGGATTTACTTTGGTAGAATTAGTAGGAATTGTCGTAATTTTATCACTAATTTCAATATTAGTAATACCTGTTATTGAAAATAGCATTTCAAATTATAAAAACAGTGCATATAAAAGTCAGATTAGAAATATTGAATTGGCATCTAAAAGTTATTATACGGATAAAATGCTCCAAGTTAGTTTGAAGACTGGCTCTGCTATGTTTATAAGTTTAAATCAATTAGAGTTCGAAGGTTATATTGAAAATAATATTAAAAACCCTATTACAGATGAAAGGTTTGATCCTAGAACTTTAATAAAAGTAGTTAAAGATGATATTGCAGTTAAAGCTTTTGTAATGGAAGAGTTTAATGAGTTAACTTACGATGTAGAAAACGCTCCTTTAATTAGATTAAATGGGCCTAATATTTTGAATTTATGTTTAAACTCAAACTTTAATGATCCAGGTGTTTATGCAACTGATTATCAAGGGAATTTTATTGGTGAATATGAAGTGGCATATTTTGATTATTATGGAAATACTATTGATTTAAATAATCTAGATAACGCAGGAACATATTATGCTAGTTACAAAGTTGAAAATCAAGATATTATTAGAATTATAATCAGAACTATTGTAGTGGATGAATGTAATTAAAAAAAAGAACTTTTTTAAAGTTCTTTTTTTATATAAAAATAGCAAGTAATGGTGCAATAAATCCGATTATCATAAAGATTAGGGCAATTATTGCAAATATTCTTTTAGTTTTATCACTCATTAATATCCACCTCATTTAGTACTTTTCTTAAATGATTATATCAAATTTATTAGTAAAAGAAAACCTAATTTAAATTGATAATCATTATTTTTTATTTATTTTAATTTTTTGTGCTATAATCTAAATTAAGGAGGTATGGTTGTGAAAAAGTTTATAGCATTTATTGTGCTTGCTTTATTCATCGTCGGATTAACTATTGTAGAAGTCGATGGTTATGATTCGACACCACCAGCTGAAGGTTTGACATTAACTGCTAAGCAAAGAACTTGGCAAGGGCATGACATCGTTTATTATCTTGAAAACGAAACAGAAGAAGACGTTACTATAAGCGGTGAGTTTCTAATTAGT